>NZ_JAXCID010000004.1:0-136437 GCF_035985125.1 Arthrobacter sp. CG_A4
TCAGACAGTCGGGTACCACCGCTACGACACTCCCGGCGAGCTGAACTTGTTGAACAGGATCTGGGAGCTGCAACGACTCCTGACGAACCATTTCGCACCCCAGCAAAAGCTCATTTCCAAGGAACGAAACGGCGCGAAGATCACCAAGAAATATGATGCGCCGCGAACACCCTTCCAACGGGTCCTCGCCGACGAGGGCGCCGTCCGAAAGACGGTCAAGACCAGACTCACGCGGGAAGATAAACCCCTGAACCCGGCAGCGATCCAGCGTCAGGTTCAGGCCCTCACCGCTGAGCTGCTCACCCTGACCACGAGCAAACAAGGACCCAAAACCATGCCGTCCACGCGCGCACTTTCGAATGATTCCACGAAGAAAGCTACGCGCGCATCTTGACATGATTCCCCGGGGGGTCAACTGGCTTCCCAGCGCCGCGACGGCGGAGCCAAGCCAAAGGCGGCGGAAGGCCGGGCTTTCGCGCAAGGGCGTGATGTCAGCCAGTAGTTTCCCCACCCGGCAACTCTAGTGGCGCCGGGCGTGCCCAGGGCACCGTGACCCCGGAGTCAGGCCAGGAGCGCAGCCGAAGCCTGCCGCGGCGCAATCTGAGTCGCGGCAAGCACAGCCTTATTATGACGGGTTCACAATAAGTGCTTGAATGGAGCCATGAAGGACTCCCCGGGCACCCACGAGGCATGGGCTGCCGCCCTGCGTGCCCACGGCCGCCGGGTGACCAAACAGCGGCTGGCGGTGCTCGCCGCCGTCGAACATCACCCGCATTCGCCGGCGGAGGCGGTACTTGCCGCCGCCCGCGAGGACTTGCCCGAGCTGACCGCGCAGTCCGTGTACGTGGTGCTGGGCGACCTCACGGAGCTGCAGATGCTGCGACGGTTCGAGCCGCCGCACTCCCCCGCCCTGTATGAGACGCGCGTGGGCGATAACCACCATCATGCGATCTGCATCGGCTGCGGCCGCGTCGAGGACGTCGAATGCGCCGTTGGCCACGCGCCGTGCCTCACCCCGCACTGGGATGAAAGCGCCACGCCAATGACCATCCAGATTGCCGACGTGATGTACCAGGGCATCTGCCAGGACTGCCAGCGGACCCAAACACTTCCCTCCCTATCGAAGCAAGCAAAGTAATCAACAAAGGAGAATGATGACTGCTAACCTTTCTGCGCCCATCGCGCATACCGCGACCACAAGTCAGACCGGCACCCCTGTCGCGTCGGACGAGCACTCGCTGACCACCGGTGCCGACGGAGCCACCGCCCTGCACGACCGTTACCTGGTCGAGAAGCTGGCACAGTTCAACCGCGAGCGGATCCCGGAGCGGATCGTGCACGCCAAGGGCGGCGGCGCCTTCGGCACCTTCACTGTGACCGGCGACGTATCCGGGTACACCCGCGTGGCGGCATTCCAGCCCGGCACCCAGGTTGGCACCGCCATCCGCTTCTCCTCCGTGGCCGGCGAGCAGGGCTCCCCCGACACCTGGCGCGACGTGCGCGGTTTCGCGACCCGCTTCTACACCCCTGAGGGCAACCTGGACATCGTCGGGAACAACACCCCGGTGTTTTTCATCAAGGACGGCATCAAGTTCCCGGACTTCATCCACTCCCAGAAGCGCCTCCCGGGCTCCGGCCTGCGTGACGCGGACATGCAGTGGGACTTCTGGACGCTCTCCCCGGAGTCCGCCCACCAGGTGACCTACCTCATGGGTGACCGCGGGCTGCCACGCTCCTGGCGCGAAATGCACGGCTTCTCCTCGCACACCTACCTGTGGACCAACGCCGAGGGCGCGCGCTTCTGGGTCAAGTACCACTTCCGCTCCAACCAGGGCGAGCACAACATCACCAACGAACAGGCCGAACAGCTTGCCGGGGCCGACGCCGACTACTACCGTCGCGACCTGCACGGGGCGATCGCCGAGGGCAACTTCCCCAGCTGGACCCTGCACGTGCAGGTCATGCCGTACGAGGAAGCCAAGGCGTACCGCTTCAACCCGTTCGACCTGACCAAGGTCTGGCCGCACGCCGACTACCCGCTGGTCGAGGTGGGCCGCTTCGAGTTGAACCGCAACCCGGAGAACTTCTTCGCCGAGATCGAGCAGATTGCCCTGTCGCCGGCGAACGTCGTTCCGGGCCACGACATCTCCCCGGACAAGATGCTGACGGCGCGGGTGTTCTCCTACCCGGATGCGCACCGCTACCGCGTCGGCACCAACTTCAACGAGTTGCCGGTTAACCGCCCCATCTCCCCGGTGAACAACTACTCGCAGGACGGCTCGCTGCGCCACGGCTACAAGCCGGCCACGGCTCCGGTCTACGCCCCGAATTCCTTCGGCGGCCCGGTGGCTGACGCAGCGCGCGCCGGCGAGGGCTCCTGGGAGTTCGACGGCGCCCTGGTCCGCACCGCCGCGACCCTGCACTCCGAGGACAGCGACTTCGGCCAGGCCGGCACGCTGTACCGCGACGTGTTCGACGACGCGGCCAAGGCCCGCTTCCTCGACACCATCTCCGGTGCCGTGGGCGGCGTGCAGAACGCCGAGATCAAGGAACGCGCCATCCAGTACTGGACCAACGTCGACGCCGAACTCGGCGCCAAGCTGCGCGCCAACCTGGGTTCTAACCTGGGTTCCGTAGCCGTCTCAGCCGCCGAGGCGGCGAACAAGATCGGCTAACTCCCGTTCAACGGACAACGCAACACCCCGCCACGGATCATCCGTGGCGGGGTGTTTTGTTTGTTTCTCCACATACGCCCCGGAACTATCGTCATCGCACAGCCGTGTACCTAGGATTCATTCATGACCCACTTTGCAGGCATTCCCGATGCGGCCTTCCGGTTCTATTCCGATCTTGAACACAACAACAACCGCGCCTGGTGGCTGGAACACAAGGAAATTTACGACGCCGCCGTGAAAGGTCCGCTGACACTGCTGCTTACCGAGCTGGAGCCGCAGTTCGGCGAGGCTAAAATTTTTCGTCCCAACCGGGACGTCCGGTTTTCCCTGGACAAATCCCCCTACAAGACCGTGCAAGGCGCATTCGCGTCCGTTGCCGAGGCTACCGGCTTCTACGTCCAGCTCAGCGCCGACGGCCTACTTATCGGCGGTGGCTGCCATACCCATACGCCGGATCAGCTGGCGCGCTTCCGAAGCGCCGTCGATGCCCCGTCCAGCGGCGAAGTCCTGCGGGCGATCGTGCAGGATGCAAAGGCGGCAGGCTTCGCGGTGGAAGGCGAGAGACTCAAGACTGTCCCCCGGGGATTTGCCAAAGATCATCCTCGGGCGGAACTGCTAAAGCACAAGTCGCTCACTGCCGGCATCAACCTGGGCCGGCCGGGGTGGCTCTCCACCCCGGACGCAGCAGGGGAGGTGGCCCGCCGCTGGGAGCAGCTCCGGCCCCTCGTGGAATGGATCGGCCGCTTTGCTCCGGCGTGAGAGGGCTCAGACGAGCTGGCACTCTGGCACCGGTTTCTGGCACGTTCCTTGCCCTGGAGACCGGCCGGCTCAACGAATGGCGGGCCACCCCTCCTCGTGCGGGAACCCGCCTGCCAGCAACGCCAACAGCAACGCGGGGTCACATATGGCCCATCCGACAGGGCGTAATGGGCCGTAGGTGACCCCGCGTTGCAGTTAGGAGCGGGTGAGCGTGTCCTCGCGCTCCTCGTCCGCAGCCTCGACTTTGGCTTTGGCCGCGCTATGGTCGCCGGGGCCATTGACCGAGGCCTTGGCCGCTGCGAACTTCTCGTTCAGCCGGGAGTGGCGCTGGCCGTAGGAGAAATAGATGACGATGCCAATGACGAGCCAGATGGCGAAGAAGATCCAGGTCTCGACGGCCAGGTTCGTCATCAGGTAGAGACAGAGGACAGCCGACACAATGGGCAACACCTTACCGAAGGGCACCCGAAACGCCGGTTTGAGGTCCGGGCGTTTCTTCCGCAGCACAATCACACCGATGCTGACTGTGACGAACGCGGACAACGTGCCGATGTTGATCATTTCCTCGAGCAGGTCCACATTGGTCAGACCGGCGACCACCGCTACTCCGGCGCCGCAGATGATCTGGAGGCGGACCGGCGTCGCCCGGATGGTGCTGGTCTTGGAGAGCGAGCGCGGCAGCAGGCCGTCACGACTCATGGCCAGGACCACCCGGGAGAGGCCCATCAGGAGCACCATAATCACCGTGGTCAGGCCCACGAGGGAACCGAAGGCGATGACTTTGGCGGCGTCGGTGTTGCCCACGGCCTCAAACGCCGTGGTGAGGGTCGGGTTCTCGGCCGCGGCCAGCTCGGTGTAGGACACCATGCCTGTCAGGGCCAGGGAGACCAGAATGTAGAGCACCGTGACGACGGCGAGGCCGCCGAAGATGCCGCGTGGCAGGGTCTTCTGCGGGTTCTTGACCTCTTCGGCGGAGGTCGCCACAACATCGAAACCGATGAACGCGAAGAACACCAGGGCCGCGCCGGCAAAGATGCCCAGGGTGCCGTACTGCGCGGGGGCCGCGCCCGTGAGGAAACCAAGGAAGGACTGCTTCATGACGTCGGCGGCGCCCGTGCCGCCGGTCGGCTCGGAGGCGGGCACGAACGGGGTGTAGTTCTCGAACTTGACGTAGCTGAAGCCCACCACGATCACAAAGAGCACGACGGCGATCTTGATCAGCGTGAAGATGTTGCCGACCCGCGCGGAGAGCTTGGTTCCGAGCACCAGCAGCACGGTGAAGACTGCCACAACCAGGAAGGCGCCCCAGTAGAGGTCCACGCTTCCGAGCTTGATGGCGGGCGGAATGTCCACGCCCATCAGCGCGAACACCTTGCTGAGGTAGATGCCCCAGTACTTGGCGATTACGGCGCCGGCGGTGAAGAGTTCGAGGATCAGGTTCCAGCCGATGATCCAGGCCAGCAGCTCACCCATCGTGGCGTAGGTAAAGACATAGGCGGAGCCGGCCACCGGGATGGCAGTCGCGAACTCGGCGTAGCACATGATGGCGAGCGCGCAGGTGACTGCTGCAATGGCGAAGGAGAGGGTAACGGCCGGGCCGGAGAAATTGGCGGCGGCCTTGGCCCCGACGGAGAAGATCCCGGCGCCGACCGCAACGGCGACGCCCATGATCATCAGGTCCCAGGAGCTGAGCGAGCGCTTCAGCTGGCGTCCGGGTTCATCGGCGTCAGACATCGACTGCTCGATCGATTTGGTCCTGAAAAGGTTCATAGGAAAGTCCACAATCTCGTTAGCTTGTTGGAAACAGACCTATTGATAGTAGTGTCCATCCACTGGGCGGCCAGATTCGTCCCGCATAGTGAGACGCCGGAGCGGGCTGCGCCGGTCTCCCGACACAGCCCGCTCCGGCTTGCTTCGCTTCGCTCCAGACCGGACCCGGTCGGTGCCGGTCCGGCCCGGTCGGGCCCAGACCGGCTCCGGGCGGACTCAGGCCGGCCAGTCCATCAGGGTGGACCGGATCAGGAATCGTTTGCCCTCGGGTGCTTCCACGGAGAAACCACTCCCCCGGCCCGGGACCACGTCCACGGTCAGGTGGGTGTGGCTCCAGTAGTTGAACTGCTCCTTGGACATCCAGAATTCCACCGGCTGGGGCTGGATTCCGTCCGAGATGTCGAACAGGCCCAGCAGCTCGTCCGAGTCCCCGGTAATGAACTCCCCTGCGGGATAACACATCGGCGAGGATCCGTCGCAGCAGCCGCCCGACTGGTGGAACATCAGCGGCCCGTGCCGGATCCACATCGTGCGCAGGAGTTCCACGGCCTCGGTGGTGAGCGCCACGCGGGAGAAGTCCTCCCCGGGGCGGGTCACGCCGGCGTCGAGCTTTGTATGTGGCATCAAAGCGTCTCCTTCATCAGTAGGTGATGACCACGCGGCCGTCGATCTTCGCGTGCTTCATTTCGTCAAGAACAGCGTTCACCTCGGAGAGCTCCCTGGTGGACACCGTGGGGTGGATCTTGCCCTGAGCATAGAATTCCAGGGCTTCCGCCAGGTCCTGCCGGGTTCCCACGATGGAGCCGCGGACCGTCAGGCCCTTGAGTACAATCTCAAAGATCGGCGCCGGAAAGTCGCCCGGCGGCAGACCGTTGAACACAATCGTTCCGCCGCGGCGGGCCATCCCGATCGCCTGGCCGAATGCCGACGGGTGCACAGCCGTGACCAGGACTCCGTGGCAGCCTCCGGTTTCGCGCTGGATGACTTCCGCGGGATCCTCGTGCAGTGCGTTGACTGTCAGCTCGGCCCCATGCTTCTTGGCCAGGGCGAGCTTGTCATCGGCGATGTCCACCGCGGCAACCCGGAGGCCCATGGCCACCGCGTACTGGACGGCGATGTGGCCGAGTCCGCCGATGCCCGAGATGGTGACCCACTGGCCGGGCCGGGCCTCGGTCATTTTGAGTCCCTTGTAGACGGTCACGCCGGCGCAGAGCATCGGGGCCACCTCGACGGGGTCCGAGCCGGCCGGGATCCTGGCCGCAAACCGGCTATCCACCAGCATGTACTCGCCAAAGGAACCGTCGACGCTGTAGCCGGCGTTCTGCTGCGCTTCACACAGGGTTTCCCAGCCGGTGCGGCAGTACTGGCAATCGCCGCAGGCGGACCAAAGCCACGCGTTGCCGACGAGGTCTCCGACGGCCAGGTCCGTGACGCCCTCGCCGAGGGCAACCACCTCGCCGACTCCTTCGTGGCCGGGGATGAACGGCGGGCTCGGCTTCACCGGCCAGTCGCCTGTCGCGGCGTGGAGGTCTGTGTGGCAGACGCCGGTGGTCAGCACCTTGACCAGCGCCTCGCCCCGGCCCGGGACAGGAACGGGGAGGGTCTGGATCTGCAGCTCTTTGCCGAATTCGGTTACTACCGCGGCTTGCATTGTCGTCGTCGTCGTTGTCGTCGTCATGGCGAAATCCTTGCGTCATCAAGCATGGGTATGACTAAAAGGCGTGTGCGGTGAGCCGGCGTCCTTTCGCCGGGTGCACACGTGGTGCGGGCGGGGCGGATCGATTTCTGATCCGCCCCGCCCGGTTCAATAGGGCTTAGAAGAAGCCGAGCTTGTTTTCGTTGTAGCTGACCAGGAGGTTTTTGGTCTGCTGGTAGTGGTCCAGCATCATGGAGTGGTTTTCGCGACCGATGCCGGAGGACTTGTAGCCGCCGAACGCTGCTCCCGCCGGGTAGGCGTGGTAGTTGTTGACCCACACGCGGCCGGCCTGGATCTCGCGGCCGGCACGGTAGGCGACGTTGCCGTTGCGGGACCAGACGCCGGCGCCGAGCCCGTAGAGGGTGTCGTTGGCGATGCCCATGGCGTCGTTGTAGTCGCTGAAGCGGGTCACGGACACCACCGGGCCGAAGATTTCCTCTTGGAAGATCCGCATCTTGTTGTGGCCTTCGAAGATGGTCGGCTGGACGTAGTAGCCGCCGGCCAGGTCTCCGGGAAGTTCGGCCCGGGCTCCGCCGGTGAGCACCTTGGCGCCCTCCTGCTTTCCGATGTCGATGTAGGAGAGGATCTTTTCGAGCTGGTCGTTGGAGGCCTGGGCACCCAGCTGGGTTTCGGTATCCAGCGGGTTCCCCTGGATGATCTTCTGGGTCCGGGCCACGGCGTCGGCCATGAAGGAATCGTAGATGTCTTCCTGGACCAGGGCGCGGGAGGGGCAGGTGCAGACTTCACCCTGGTTGAAGGCAAAGAGCGTGAAACCTTCCTGTGCCTTGTCGTAGAACGCGTCGTTGGAATCCGCGACGTCGTTGAAGAAGATATTCGGGCTCTTGCCGCCCAGTTCCAGCGTGACCGGGATCAGGTTTTGGCTGGCGTACTGGCTGATCAGCCGGCCCGTGGAGGTCTCGCCGGTGAAAGCGATCTTGCGGATCCGCGGACTGGACGCCAGCGGCTTGCCGGCCTCGACGCCGAAGCCGTTGACCACATTGAGGACGCCGGCCGGCAGCAGGTCGCCGATGAGTTCCATCAGCACCAGGATCGAGGACGGCGTCTGCTCAGCCGGCTTCAGAACCACGGCGTTGCCGGCAGCGAGGGCCGGGGCGAGCTTCCAGACGGCCATCAGGATCGGGAAGTTCCAGGGGATGATCTGGCCCACGACGCCGAGCGGCTCGTGGTAGTGGTAGGCCGTGGTGTCGTCGTCGAGCTGGGACAACCTGCCTTCCTGGGCGCGGACGGCCGACGCGAAGTAGCGGAAGTGGTCCGCGGCGAGCGGGATGTCGGCGTTGAGCGTTTCCCGGATCGGCTTGCCGTTGTCCCAGGATTCGGCGACGGCGAGCATTTCGAGGTTCTCGTCGATCCGGTCGGCGATCTTGTTCATGATCGCGGCGCGTTCGGCGACGGAGGTCTTGCCCCAGGAAGGGGCGATCTTGTGAGCGGCGTCAAGCGCCAGTTCAATGTCCTCTGCGGTGCCACGGGCGACCTCGCAGAAGGCCTTCCCGGTGACGGGGGTGATGTTCTCGAAGTACTGGCCCTTGACGGGGGCAACCCACTCGCCGCCGATCCAGTTCTCGTAGCGGTCCTTGAAAGTGACCTTGGAGCCCTCGGTACCGGGCTGGGCGTAGACAGTCATTGCTAGCTCCTTTGCTGTGCAAGATTGATGGCTGCCAAATATTGGCGGCAGCCGTTGCACCCAGCGTAGGAGCGGGGAGGTTGCAGTCAGGTTGCAGCCGAAGTGACCCGGGTCACGTGGCCCGCATCAGCGCGGGTGCGGGCGGTTCTGTGCGGTTCAGGCGCTGAGTTCCGTCTCAAGCCGTTCCAGATCGGCGACGACGGCGGCCCGCTTGGGTGAGCGGGGCGGCAGCAGCTTCAGCGCCGCGAGGCGGACCTCGACGTCGTCCCTCGCCTCGGGCAGTTCGGCGTACCTCAGGAGCGACTCGGCGCTGCCGTCCGTGAGCACGGCTTCGCGCAGTAAGGAGGAGACCCTGTTCCGCAGTTCGGCGATGCCGGGAGACTCCGAGCGCGGCAGGACGGCACCGCGGTATATTTCCAGGGCGATCCGGTGGGCGCCGCGCTGCAGGCAGCTCAGGACCTGGCCGGAATCCGCGAGCAGATCCATCGGCAGCCGGTAGGGGCGGGATTCCGGGACCGCATCCGGGTTGAGCAGCTGGAGGACCCTGCGCAGGCGGACCATCTCGGCCCGCAGCGTCATGGTGGAGGCATCGCCGGGGTACAGCAGGGTGCAGAGTTCCTCGGCGTTCAGCCCTTCCGGGTGCGCGCTGAGAAGGGCAAGGATCTCGCTGTGCCGGGCAGAGAGCGCCACGGTCCGGCCGTCGATGCTGAGCAGGGCCTGGTCCCGGCCGAGAAGCTGGAGGCTGTTGCGGTAGAGGCTGGTGGCTGTAGCGGCGCCGGCACGGCCGGCTGAGGCGGTGGCCGGGCTTCGTCGTCGGACGGGTGAAGCCTGCCGGCTGGCGGCCAGCTGGAGGCGTTCCACCCGAAGGTGCGCCTGGGCTGCCGCCACCGTGGCCTCGACCAGGGACAGGGTATGCGGGGCCACCGCTGACGCCGTGCCCGTGATGTCCACGACGCCCAGCAGGGCACCGGAATCCGGGTCGTGGAAGGGCACAGCCGTGCAGCTCCACGGGTGGACGGAGCGCTTGTAATGTTCGGCACCGGAGATCTGGATGCCGCGGCCAAGCGCCAGGGCAGTGCCCGGGGCGCTGGTTCCCACGGTGGCCTCGGACCAGTCGGTCCCCGGGACGAACATCATGCCCTCGGCCCTGCGCAGCATTGCGGCGTCGCCTTCTACCCAGAGCAGCCGGCCCACCTCATCGCCCACGGCCACCAGCATTCCACTGTCATGGCTCGGCAGGACCAGGAGCTTATGGATCACCGGCATGATGGCGGCCAACGGATGCTGCCGCCTGTACTCTTCCAATTCCTCGCGATCCAGCACCAGCGGGGCCTCGGGATTGTCCGGGTTGGCCTGCAGCTGCACCGAGCGCCGCCACGACTCCTGGATCAGGCTGCTGAGGCCGGGCAGCTGCAAGTCCGCCGGGAACACGAGTCCGCGGGAATCGAGCTGTTCATGGCCGGCGCTGGCATACTGCTGGCGCAGCTCCGCCGGGACCCCGCCGTCGGGCGGGAACAGAGCTGCCGGATCAACCACATTCCTCATTGAACTCCCACCGGACGGGCGCGACGGCGTGCCGAAAGCAGCCTGGTCCGGCCAAGTCTAGTGGGCTGAAGGTGGTACCCGCCAGAGCTCGCTCGCGCTGCGTGGCCGTGGCACCTCGGGGGCGCGCAATCGGCTCCGCGACGTGCTTACGGTTTCGCGACGCGCCATCGGCTTCGCGACACGCAATCGGCTCCGCGACACGGAAAAGCGCTGTCGACGCCGGAATAACCTGCGCGCCAGCGTTTTTGCGCGTCATGGGGAAATTTGCGCCGCGGGCGGGCGCTTAGCCGCGAGAGATTTTCACCATCTCCTCGCGCGGCACCACCTTGACGCGCTCCCGCACGACGGCGGTTGTGGGCCCGGTCGCTGCGGCAGAGGCGGCGGACCACTCCGCGCCGAGGGCGAGTTCATGCGCGTCGAGCTTGTTCCAGCCGGCCCACGTGGTGTATTCGATCCCGCGCTCTTCGAGCAGCTCGATGATGGCCTGCGGGTCCGGGTTCTGCGCCGGCGGGAGGGTCAGCCGGTCCTCGAGCAGGAACCCGATGGTCTCCAGGGCATCGCCCTTTGTATGGCCGATCAGGCCCACCGGCCCACGCTTGATCCAGCCGGTGGCATAGATCCCCGGAACGGGCGTGCCCCCGGCGTCGAGCACGCGGCCGCCCTCGTTGGGGATCACGCCGCGGCGGGTATCGAATTCCAGCTCGTCCAGCGCTGAGCCGTGGTAGCCGATTGCCCGGTAGACGGCCCCGACCGGGTAGTCGAGGAACTGTCCGGTGCCTTTGACATTGCCGGTGCCATCGAGCTGCATGCGCTCGAACTTGATGCCGGTGACCTTGCCGGGGCTGGTGGCGCCGTCGTGGATTTCGACGGGGCTATGCAGGAAGTGCAGGTGCAGCCGGCGGGAGGACGGCACCTCGGCCTCGGCGTGCTCCTCGACGAGCCAGTTGGTCAGGGTGTTGACCATGGTCCGGATTTGGTTGTTGCCGCGGATGGCACTGTCCGAGGCCTCGTCGAACTCGAAGTCCTCCGGGTACAGGACAATGTCCACGTCCCTGGCATGGCTCAGTTCGCGCAGCTCCAGCGGGGTGAACTTCACCTGGGCCGGACCGCGGCGGCCGAAGACGTGCACGTCCGTGACCGGGGAGCCCTTCAGCGCCTGATAGACGTTGTCCGGAATCTCCGTGACGAGCAGGTCGTCGGCGTGCTTGACCAGCATCCGGGCCACGTCCAAGGCCACGTTGCCGTTGCCGATCACCGCGATTTCCCTGGCGTCCAGCGGCCAGTCGCGGGGAACATCGGGGTGCCCGTCGTACCAGGAGACGAAGTCCGCCCCGCCAAAGGAGCCCTCGAGCCCGACGCCGGGAATGTCCAGTTCCGCGTCCCTGATGGCCCCGGTGGAGAAGATCACGGCGTCATAGAAGGCGCGGAAGTCATGCAGGGTCAGGTCCCGGCCGTAGGTGACGTTGCCGAGGAAGCGGATATCCCCACGGTCCAGCACCTTGTGCAGGGCATTCACGATGCCTTTGATCCGGGGGTGGTCCGGGGCCACACCGTAGCGGATCAGGCCGTAAGGTGCCGGGTAGGCCTCGAAGAGGTCGATGCTGACCTCGAAGTCGCCGTCCTTGACCTCGTTGGATTTGGTCAGGATGTCCGCGGCGTAGACGCCGGCCGGTCCGGCGCCGACAATAGCGACGCGGAGCGGACGTTTGGACGTGGTTTCGGCCGAGTTGGACACCGGGAGCCCTTCTGAGTCTTAGCGGCTTCGCCAGTTGACGCGGCCGCACAGTCCCCTATTCTAAATGTCTGCGGGGACCTTGTGGCTCTGCCGTGACGGAGATCGCAGGCATCTCCGCCGCTGCGCCAGTCACAAGACAGTCAAAACCCAGGCAGAACGCAGGAATAGGGCCGTCCCGGGCGGTGTTATGGATCTTGTGCCTACCCCCGACGGATCCCCTTCCCCAGCCACGCTGACCGCCAACGGTCCAGCCGGTGCAGCCGCACCGGCAACAAGTGCCGCCGCAGAAGGTCCCGCCGCACCAAGAGGCGGCCCGTCGGCCCGGCCGCCGGCGGCGGCCCTCAAGGCAGTGGACAAGGACACGACGGCGGGAGTCCTGCTCGGCATCGGCGCCTACGGGCTGTGGGGGCTGATGCCCCTGTACTTCTTCCTGCTGCAGCCGGCCGGAGCGGTCGAGATCGTAGCCAACCGGGTGATCTGGTCCATGCTCTTCTGCACCCTGCTCATCACCATCACCCGTTCCTGGCGGGTGCTCGGGGCGGCGTTCCGGAACCGGACGGTGATCGTCCCGCTGATTCTCGCCGCGGTCCTGATCGCGGTGAACTGGCTGACCTACGTCTACGGCGTGACCACAGGCCAGGCAGTGGAAGCCTCGCTGGGCTACTTCATCAACCCGCTCGTCTCGGTACTGCTGGGCGTCTTCGTCCTGAAGGAGAAACTGCGGAGACTGCAGTGGGCCGCCGTCGCAATCGGGTTCATTGCCGTGGGCGTGCTGACGGCCTCCTACGGGAAACTGCCGTGGATCGCCCTGACCCTGGCGTTGAGCTTCGGGCTGTACGGCTTCGTTAAGAAGCGCGTGGGCCCGCGGGCGGATGCCATTACGAGCATCACGGTCGAAACTATCGTGCTCGCGCCGCTGGCCGCCGCCACGATGATTTTCCTCGCGGTCAGCGGGGCAGCGACGCTGGGCACCAACGGCGCCGCGCACTTCTGGCTGCTGGCGGCGTCAGGCATCATCACCGCCGTGCCCCTGCTGTTCTTCGGCGCCTCGGCGCGCCGGCTGCCGATGACCACGATCGGCCTGCTCCAGTATTTTGCCCCGGTGCTGCAGTTCATCGTGGCGCTGGCAGTATTCAAGGAAACAATGACCCCGGACCGCTGGATCGGCTTCGGCGTCGTGTGGCTCGCGCTGCTGGTGCTGACCGTGGACATGCTGCTGACCGCGCGGAAGAACTCCGCGACACGGAAACGGGCCCGCGCGGCCGCGTAGTTCCCGGCTGCCCGGGATCCCGCCGCGGGCCGGCAGCGGCTGTGCCGGTGCTCGCGAGGGGCGATCCGGTGCGTTATTGTCGAGGCATTGAACGCAATAAGTCGGAAGCTGAGGTCTGCCCGTGCCTGATCAGGATCTTGAAACCCCGGGCGGGTCCGAAGTCGAGTCCCTCGAGCTCGACCCCAGCGGCATTATTCGGCTCGTCTGGGTGCGGGGAGCGAGTATCGACGGCTCCGGTGCCCAGCTGGCCATGGACGGTGTCAATGAACTGTGCCGGGGACGGCAGCTTCCGCTCCTGATCGATATGGCCACGACAAATTCTGTGAGCCGCGCGGCGAGGGCCGTGTTTTCCAAACGCTGCGACGCGTCTGCCATTGCACTGCTCGGCACCTCCCCCGTTGACCGCGTCCTTGCCAATTTTTTTCTGGGCGTCCACGCGGCACCGGTTCCGACAAAGTTCTTCACCAGCCATGACGAGGCCGTCCGCTGGTTGATGTCCCAGGCCGATGCTCGCGGGTGACGACGATTGGCGGCTTGAGCAACTGGTGGCAGGCATAGTTGTTCTCTCCTCCGGAGATCTCTCGAACCGCATGGAAATTTCCCCGGCCCGGGACGGCATTGACGCCGTTACCACCGGCATCAATCTGCTCGCCGATGAGCTTCAGAGCATGTACGACGGCCTGGAAGTCCGCGTGGCCGAACGCACAGCACTGCTGGAAGATGCGAAGGCGGACCTCCGCCGGGTCATCAACACGGATGAACTCACGGGCCTGGCGAGCCGGTCACTGCTTCGACAGACGATTACGGACGCCACGCTGGCGGCCGGGGAAGCCGGTCACCCACCCGCACTCATTCTTATGGACCTTGATTCCTTCAGATTGATCAACGACAGCCTGGGGAATGCGGCAGGAGACACCGTTCTGGTGGAAGTCGCCCGGCGCCTGAGATCTGCGGCAGGCGGGCAGCATCTGGTGGCGCGGCTCAGCGGGGACGAATTCGCTGTGCTCGTTGTGGGCTGTGAACCGGAGTCAGTGCTGCAACTGGCCACCTGTCTCCTGCGGGAGATCGAGGCGGGGATACAGGCCGGCGGAATCGCCGTGACCGTAACCGCAGGGACCGGGGTCCGGTTCGGCGAGGCCGGGCTCCGCGCCGACGAACTCATCCGTGACGCCAACATTGCCTTGCACGAGGCGAAAAAACAGGGCCGAGACAAGATACTGGTTTTCACCCGGGAAATGCATGAGACCGCAAAGGAGCGGGTCCATCTCGTGACGGAAGTCAGAGCGGCGCTCGCCGCCGGCCAGTTGGAACTCCACTACCAGCCAATCGTCGACCTGCGAACCGGACGGCTCGCAGGGGCTGAGGCCCTGATCCGCTGGCTCCATCCGCGGCGGGGCCTGCTGGCGCCGACGTCGTTCCTGGCCGCGGCGGAGGAAGGCGGCCTCACAGTGGAAATCGGCCGCTGGGTGCTGGATCAAGCCATCGCGCAGGCCGGCCGCTGGCGGACCGCGCCAGGCCTTCCCCCGGATTTCCGCATCCATGTCAACCTTTCTGCCGTGGAACTCCACCACAACGATTTGGCCCCGTACGTCCAGGGGTTGCTCACTACGAACGGGGTGGCGCCGGAGCAGGTCGCAATAGAAATTACCGAAACGGCGATCATGAGTGGCGGACCGGAAGTATCCCGGACCATGAAAGCGCTCAACGGGCTGGGAATTCCCCTGGAGATTGACGATTTCGGCACCGGTTATTCCTCCATCAGCTATCTACGCACCCTCCCGGCCCTGCATGCAAAAATTGACAAGTCACTCATCGACGGCCTGGAAACGGACAGCCAACAGGAAAATTTCGTCGGTGCCATCCTGCAGTTGATCCACTCGGCGGGCCTGGGAGCCGTCGCCGAGGGCATCGAGCACCAGGCGCAAGCAGAGAAACTCCGGGAATTTAACTGCGAATTCGGGCAGGGGTATTTCTTCAGCCGGCCTCTGCCCGTTGCGGAAATGACGGCAATTCTTGCCTCCGGCGGACCGGCCGGCACCGCATTCACCACCGTCGGCCGCAGCCCGATTCGGCGGGGACGCCACGCAGCGGGGGCGCAGACGTGACGGTCCGCGCGCCAGGTGCCCTAGCACGATCCGCCGACACCTTCCGGCTCGCAGTCCGGGTGGCCGTACTGTCCGTCAGGATCCCCCGGCACCCTGATGGCCTCTGGGACAATTTCTGGAGCGGCGTTTCGGCGGGTTCGCTGCGGGAGGCCATCATCTGGGAGGCTACCCGGGAGGACGAGATGGATCAGCATCTTGAGCGGGCGGCCAACCTCCTGGATACCGGCCTAGCGGTGGTGGATATCGGCTGCGGCGCCGGTGCCATTTCCCGGCGGCTCGCCGGCGTATTTCCTGCCGTCGTGGGAGCCGATGTTTCCCCCGCAGCCGTAGCCGCCGCGAGGTCAGCAACCACAGCGATGCCGCACGTCACATTCATGGTGCTGGACGCCACAGACCCGGAAGCAGTCGCTGCCCTCGCACTGGAATTTGGCGAAGTGAACGTCTTTGTACGCGGCGTGTTCCATGTCCTCAGCCCCCGCCGCCAGGCAGCACTCGCGCGGGCAATCCAACCGCTGCTGGGAAACCACGGCCGGATCTACCTTGTGGAGACGAATGTTTCCGGCGGAGTCCTCAACTATCTGCGCGGGCTGGGCGCCACCGGCCGTGGCATCCCCGGACCCCTGCGGCAGGCCATCGCTGCCCTTCCGAAGCCAGGCCATTTTGGTGCTCCGCAGCGGCGCCGGGTGTTCCCTGCCCGGGGCTGGACGGTGCTTGCGGAAGGTGCCACGACTCTGGAGACAGCACCAATGCAGGTGGACGGTCCCGGCGTCGTGATTCCGGCGTACTGGGCGGCTCTGGGCCGCCGGCAGGAGTAGCGCGCGGCGGCTCTGACTGCGGCGCCCGGCCCGCTGCGGCGCCCGGCCTGGTCGCCCGGCCCGCTGCGGCTCTGGCCGCAGCAGACGGGACCCGGCGTTAGTCCTCGGGGCTGCTATTGATCCGCTCGTAGTCGCGCGGGACCACCACCATGGGAACCGGCAGCGCATGGAGCACCTTGTTGGCGGTGCTGCCGATGAAGAGTTTGTTCTTCTCCGCCAGACGGGAGGAACCGACGATCATGATCTCGCCGTCCTCCCATTCGAGGTCGTCGATCGCTTCCTCGATGGTCCGGCCGTGCGCCACTTCGACGCTGACGTGGTGCCCGGGCGGGAGCCGGTGTGAGGCCGTTGTGAGGATGGTGTTGGCGTGGACATGCGCCGCATTGATGTTCTCGCCGCTGTCCCCTTCGACGTCGAGTTCCACCAGGGAGACCAGCCGCAGCGGGACACCGCGACGTTGGGCGGATTCGATCGCGACGTCGATGGCCGCCTCCGCGCCGGTGCGCCTGCCCACCGCGAGGGTGAGCCGGCTGATCGGTTCCGTGCGCCGGTAACCGCGGGGAGCCAGCGCCAGCGGAACGGGCGAGGCATGAAGCAGGGCGTTGGCCGCGCTGCCGACGCTGTAGCGCTTGAACAGCCCGTTGCTGGCTGCGCCCACCACGATCAGACCCGCCTGGTACTCCACGGCGGCATCAATGAGGCCGGCCGCGTGCGAATCGGCCTGGCGGACGTGGAACCGGGCCTCGAGGTCCTTCGGGACGAGGGCCAGGCCCTCCCGTTCGGCGCTGAGCACTTCCTGCTCGGCGGCGCTGACTCGGTTTCCGTCCGGGTTCATGGCGACATAGGGGGTACGCCGGTCCACCACGTAGACCAGGTCAAGATGCGCGTCCTGGGCGTGGGCCATGGCGGCGGCCAGCGCAACGGCGTCGGCGCCGCGCTCGTTGGGTGTGTAGCCAACTACGTATCGCATGTATGAACCCCTTATGGGTCTGGGGCAGAAGCCAGCCTTGCTCCGGGGATTCCGGGCGACATCGGCCGGTCTGCGTTCGTGCAGTGGTAGAAACGACTCTAGCCCAGCGGCGCCCGGAATACCGGATGGGACTGCTGATGGTCCTGCCGGTCCTTACGGCCTGGACGCCGCTGCCGGACAGCCCGGCGGAACCGGCCAGGGCACATCCTCCCCGGCGGAGTCCACGACGGCGGCACCCACGACGGCGGAGTCCACGACGGCGGCACCCGGCCAAAGATGCCCCGGCCAAAAGAGACGAGCCGCGGACGAAGATCGTCCGCGGCTCGTCTTACAGCTCCGTTGGCCCGTTAGGTGTCGGCCCGTCAGGCGTTGGCCTTGACGGCCGAGGCCAGGACCTGGAGGCCGTCCAGCAGCAGTTCGTCGCTGATGACCAGCGGCGGCAGCAGCCGGATGACGTTGCCGTAGGTGCCACAGGTGAGGATGATGACACCCTCCTTGAGGCAGGCCGCGGCGACCGTCTTGGTCAGCTCCGGGTTCGGTTCCTTCGAGCCGGCCCGGACCAGTTCGATCGCCAGCATGGCTCCGCGGCCCCGGATTTCGCCGATCACGGAACGCTCGGCAAGCTCGGCTGCGAGCTCGCGCAGCTTTCCGAGGGCGATCTCCTCGATGTGCCTGGCCCGGGCATTGAGGTTGTACTGTTCCATCGAGCCGATGGCGGCCAGCGAGGCAGCGCACGCGACCGGATTACCGCCGTAGGTGCCGCCCAGGCCGCCCGGGTGGACGGCGTCGAGCAGTTCGGCGCGGCCGGTGATGGCGGAGAGCGGCATGCCGCCGGCGATTCCCTTGGCCATGGTGATGATGTCCGGGATGACGCCTTCGTGGTTCACGGCGAACCATTCCCCGGTGCGGCAGAAACCGGACTGGACCTCATCGGCGATGAAGACGACGCCCTTCTCCTTGGCCCAGACGGCCAGCGCGGGAAGGAAGCCCTCGGCCGGGACGATGAAGCCGCCCTCACCCTGGATGGGCTCGATGATGACCGCGGCAACAGACTCGGAGCCGATCTGCTTTTCGATCATGGTGATGGCGCGTCTGGCGGCCTCGGCGCCGGTGATCTGCGGGTTTTCCTCGCGGAACGGGTAGCTCATCGGCATGCGGTAGACCTCGGGCGCGAACGGTCCGAAGTTGGTTTTGTACGGCATGGCCTTGGCGGTCAGTGCCATGGTCAGGTTGGTACGGCCGTGATAGGCGTGGTCGAAGGCGACGACGGCGTCCCGTCCGGTGGCGAGGCGGGCCACCTTCACGGCGTTCTCCACGGCCTCAGCGCCGGAGTTGAAGAGCACGGTGCGCTTCTCGTGGTCACCCGGGGTGAGGCGGTTCAGCTGCTCGGCGACGGCGACGTAGCCCTCGTAGGGCGTGACCATGAAGCAGGTGTGGGTGAAGTGCTCCACGGCTTCTTTGACGGCGCCGACGACGGCGGGATCCGAGGCGCCGACGCTGGTCACGGCGATGCCGGAGCCGAGGTCGATGAAGGAGTTGCCGTCGACGTCGTGGATAATCCCGCCGTCGGCGTCGGCGACGAACACCGGGACGCTGGACGCGACACCCGCGGCGACGACGGCCTTGCGGCGCTCGGTCAGGGCCAGTGACTTGGGGCCCGGGAAGTCGGCCAGGACACGGCGCTTCTGCTCCAGCCGGTAGGTGATGTCATGGGCGGTGGTGGTCATGGGGAAGCCTTCCTCAGCGTGCGGGTATATGCGTGCGGGCGTATGAATGCGTACTACGCGACTGCTCTATGCGTCCAGGGTTATGCGTCCAGGGCTACGCGTCGAGCGCACTCATGACGTGCTTGATGCGGGTGTAGTCCTCGACGCCGTACATGGAGAGGTCCTTGCCGTAGCCGGACTGCTTGAAGCCTCCGTGCGGCATTTCGGCGGCGAGCAGGATGTGCGTGTTGATCCAGACGGCACCGAAATCCAGGTCGCGGCTTACCCGCATTGCGGTGCCGTGGTCGGTGGTCCAGACGCTGGAGGCGAGGGCATAGTCGACGTCGTTGGCCAGCTCCACGGCCTCATCCTCGGTGCTGAACTTCTGCACCGTGATGACCGGGCCGAAGGTTTCCTTCTGGACGATGTCATCGCTCTGCCTGGCGCCGGTGACAATGGTGGGCTCGAAGAAGAAGCCCTTGTCCCCGGCACGGTGTCCGCCGGTCTCGATCCTGCAGTTTGCCGGCAGGTGCTCCACCACTGAGGTCACGGCGTTGAAGTGGTTGACGTTGTTCAGCGGGCCGAAGTAGTTGTCCTCGTCGTTCTGCGAACCGGTGTGCAGGGTCTTGGTGTGTTCCACCATGGCTGCCACGACGTCGTCGTGCACCTCGTCCTGGACCAGGACGCGGGTGATGGCGGTGCAGTCCTGGCCGGCGTTGAAGAAGGCGAACTCGGCGATTGCCGCGGCGCTCTTCTTGATGTCGGCGTCCTTGAAAACGATGGCCGGAGCCTTGCCGCCGAGTTCCAGATGGGCACGCTTGAGCCCCTTCGCGGCCCCGGAGGCGACGGCAATGCCGGCCCGGACCGAGCCGGTGATGGACACGAGGCCGGGGACCCTGTGCTCCACCATCAGGGCGCCCGTCGCACCGGTGCCGAGGACAACGTTGAGGACACCGGCCGGGAGGATCTCGCCGGCGAGGCGGGCCAGGACCAGGGTGGACTCCGGGGTGGTGTCCGAGGGTTTGAGCACAATGGTGTTGCCGGCGGCCAGCGCGGGGCCGATCTTCCAGATGGCCATCAGGAACGGGTAGTTCCACGGTGCAACCTGCGCCACAACGCCGATCGGTTCGCGGCGGACGTAGGAGGTATGCCCCTCGAAGTACTCTCCGGCGGACTTGCCCTCCATGATGCGGGCGGCGCCGGCGAAGAAGCGCAACTGGTCCGCACCGGCGGCAACTTCCTCGGAGGCGATCAGGGAGCGGACCTGGCCGGTGTTGCGGTGCTGGGCCTCGACGAGTTCGTCGCTGTTCGCCTCTACGGCGTCGGCGAGCTTGAGCAGCATGAGCTGGCGCTGCCCCGGCGTCGTGCGCTTCCAGGTCTTGAAGGCATCCTGCGCGGCCCTCATGGCGGCGTCGACGTCGGCCTCGACCGAAATCGGCGACGCGGCCACCACGTCGCCGTTGGTGGGATTGACGATGTCCAGCATCCCGGTGCCGGCCGGAGTGACAAACTCGCCGTTGACGAAGTTCTGCAAGGTTCGAACCACGGTGTACAACCTCTTTCGCGCTGAAGGACCCAATGAGACTGTTTCGAGCCTATGCCAGGGACGCAAGGCAGGGAATAGCCACCTGCACACCCTTTCCGCCATGCTTTAGTGCGCTTGACCAGCCCCGACTATCCTGAATCCATGGCCATTTCACTTGCAGCCCTGCTGGGGGTGCCGTCCCTCAGACTGACCAAGGCCGGCCTCGCGGAAACCACCTGGCACCAGGACATTCGCTGGGTTGCCGTCACCGAACAGGAGGACCCGCAGCGCTTCCTCAACGGCGGAGAACTGGTCCTCACCACCGGGATGAGGCTCAGGAGCGCCCCGGAACAACGCCGCTTCGTCCGCCAGGTCCAGCGTGCCGGCGCGGTGGGGATAGGCTTCGGGATCGGGCTCACGCACGACGCCGTGCCGCCGGCCCTGATCGCGGAGGCCAACCGCTGGGGCCTGCCCATCGTGGAAGTGCCCTACGAGACCCCGTTCATCGCGATCGGCAAGCTCGTGGCCGATGCCCAGGCAGCGGACCACTTCGGCAAACTTGAACGGCTGATCGCCGGGCACCAGATCCTCGCCCGCGCGCTCCTCACCGGCGGTGGCCTCGCGGAGCTTCTCAAGCACCTCGGCTCCATGCTGCGCACCGAGATCGTGCTGACCCAGTTCACCGCCCGGCTCTACAACAGCGTCGCCGGGAATCCCGCGCCCAGTGCGGACGGCTGGTCCTCCTACCCGGTCCCCACCGGGCGCCGGGACGCGTGCACGCTGTGGATCAAGCAGCCCTTCGAGGACTCCGGCATCGTCGGCTACGCGCAGAACCTGATCAGCGTGGAGCTCAATAACATGGTCCAGCAGCGCCAGTCCCAGCGCGCCCTGGCCGGGCAGGTCCTCGGGGACGTGATTCACGGGGCGCTCGAGCCCAGCGAAGCCACCCGGCGGCTCGCCGGCATCGGCATCAACAGCACCCGCAAGAACGTTGTCCTGCTGGCCGAGTCCGCCGCCCACCGCAAGCAACTGGGAAGTTCCTCGCTGCCGCTGACGCTGACGACGGCGGTGAGCGCCGTCGTCGGAAATGACCTGATCGCGGTGGTCCACGACGACGGCAGCGGCGCCGGCGCGCTGGCCCGGAACCTCAGCGAACACCTGGCCGAGGCCGGGATCCACGCCACGATCGGGATCGGCGGGGCGTACACGAAACCGAACGGGCTGCGCTGGAGCTATTTCGAGGCCCGCGATGCGGCCAGCCACGGCCTGCCCGTCAACGAACCCGAGCGGCTGAGCCTGACCTCGCTGCTGCTGGCCAGCGAGGACGTGCCGCTCGCGGACATGGCGAACGAGTCCCTCGATCCGCTGCGTAGCTTCGACGCCGCCCACGGGGCCGGGCTGATGGCCACGCTGGAGAGCTACCTGACCAACAACGGCTCGGTGGCCTCCGTCGCCGAGGAGCTCACGCTGCACCGGAACACCGTCCGCTACCGGCTGGCGCAGATCACCGAACTCACCGGCTACGACCCGGCCCAGACTGCGGACCGGGTGCAGCTCTGGCTGGCGCTGGCCGTGCAGCGTCTCGGCTCCCGCTACCCGCGCTGACCCTTTCAAAGCAACGCGGGGTCACATCGCGCCCATGTTGGGGTCCCGGATGGGCGCGATGTGACCCCGCGTTGTTTGTCCGGCGGGGGTCGGTCCCATCCGGGGCCGGTCCCATCCGGGCTCGGGGCAGCTCCGAATGGCTCTATGGCACCTTTTTGGTGCGTGGAAACTATACGGCTACGTAACTGGAGATGAAAAGTGAAGAAGACCTTCAAGACCGCAACCCGGATCGCCGCAGGATCAGCCCTGGCAATTTCAGCCCTCGGCGTCGCCTCAATGCCTGCCCAGGCCGCCGCCCAGCCCGTCGCAACCACCGTGGTTTCCCAGCCTTCGGCGTCGAACAACCAGTTCAGCTTTGGCCCGCTCATCAACGGCGGGCTGGTCAACGGACCCCTCGTCGACGGCCCGCTCGTGGACGGTCCCCTCGTGAACACCGGCCAGACCGGACCGTTCCAGTTTGGCCAGTTCCAGTAACCCTCCCCTGACAATCCTCCCCTGATCCTCCGGCAGGCCGGCCGCCCACGGCCGCCTGCCGGTGGTCGTCCTGTCGGAAGTCATCCTGCCTGACCTCGCCCTTGCTGAGCTCGCCCTGCCTGAGCTCACGCGCGGGTCCTATTCCTGTGCCCTGGTGCGTCCGCAGCCCCCTCGAGATACCCGAGAAGGAACATGTCCTCGAATCCCCTGAACGCCCAGTCCAACAACTCCGCCGACAGGCTCGAACTGACCCCAGCGCAGCGAGGCATCTGGTATGCCCAGAAGCTCGCGCCGGAGAACCCGATGTACCAGATCGGCCAGTTCGTCGAGATTTCCGGACCGCTGGACGTCTCCGTGCTGGCCGAGGCAGTGGCGCAAGCTGTTGCCGGGACCGATGCACTCAATATGACCTTCGGGGAGGACCAAAACGGCCCGTTCCAGCGTCCTGTGCCGAACCCGGCCGGGCTGGACGTCACGGACCTGAGCGTGGCTAAAGACCCGGAAGCCGAGGCGCGGGCCCTGATGGACGCTGATCTCGGTCTACCGCGCGACGCCGTCCGCGACGCGCTGCTGCACACCGAGCTCATCATGCTCTCCGCGGAGCGGCACTACTTCTACCAGCGGGTCCACCACATCATGCTGGACGGCTATTCGGCGGTGCTGGTACTCAAGCGTATCGCCGCGCTATACAACGGACTGCTGGACAGGGCGGTTTCGGACACCGGAGTTTCGGGCAGCGCGGTTTCGGGCAGCGCGCCGGCAGCGGCTGAGCGGCACGGTGCTGCCGGCTTTGGCTCTCTGACCGAGCTCCTGGCCGCAGAGGCGGACTACACGGAATCCGCCACCGCCGAGGCCGACCGCTCCTACTGGGAAGCGCAGCTGCAGGACGCCCCGGCGGCGGCGGGACTGGCCGGCCGGCCCGCCGGCACTGCCACCTCGCTGGTCCGCGCAGCCCGGCCGCTGCCGGCTCCGGCCGCTGCCGCGCTGGCGTCCGCCGCCGGCTCCGCACCGGCGCTGGTCCTCACGACCGCCGCGCTCTATCTGCACCGGATCACCGGCGAGCGGGAGGTCTCCGTAGCGCTGCCCGTGACCGCGCGCCGCGGCAAGCTCGCGAAATCCACGCCGTCGATGCTCTCCAATATCCTGCCGATCCGGATCGGCGTCGATCCCGGCGCGACGGTCTGCGACACCCTCACCACCATGGGCGCCATCCTGCGCGGCGCCCTGATCCACCAGCGCTCCCGCTTCGAGGACCTCGGTACGCAGACCGGATATCTGGGCCCCTCAGTGAACATTCTGCCCGTCCTGGACGACATCAGTTTCGGCCCCGCCCGCGGCGCCATGAACATCCTGTCCACCGGCCCGATCGACGATCTTTCGATTGTCGTCCACGGCCTCGGCGCCGGCAGCGCCGCCCCCGCCCATACCCGCACCGCCACGATCCAGTTCGAAGCCAACGCCGCCCTGTACTCCGCGCAGCAGCTGGAAGACCATCTGGACCGCTTTGTCCGGCTCATCGACGACGTCACCACCCGGCCCGAGGCGCTCCTGGCATCGCTTTCGGTGACCACCGCCGACGAGGAACGTTCGCTGCTGGCCGCCGGCGACGCCGGTGACGCGGCGCTTCCGCAGCACACCATCGTGGAGGAATTCCAGCTCAGCGCCCGCGACGCCGGCTCCCGGACCGCCGTCGTCGCGCCCGACGGCGAACTGACCTTCAGTGAACTCGAAACCCGCTCGAACCAGCTGGCCCGGTTCCTCCGCAGCCACGGCGCGGGCCCCGGGAAAACCGTTGCCGTCCGGCTGGACCGCAGCGTGCTGCTGCCCGTTGCACTCCTGGCGATCCTGAAGTCCGGGGCCGCCTACCTCCCGCTGGATCCCGACTACCCCGCCGGGCGGGTGGAGGGCATGCTCGAGGACGCGGCCCCCGTCCGTCTGCTGACCTCCGCGGCGTTCACCGCCGGCCATGCTGGAACCGGCACCGCCGGCCACGAGGAACTCGCCACCACTGTCCCCGTCACCGTGCTGGACTCCGCCCTGATGGTCTCCTGCCTGGACGGCAAGGATGGGGCGGCGCCGGCACCGTCGGCCGGGCAGCAGGATCTTGCCTACGTCATTTTCACGTCCGGCTCCACCGGGCGGCCCAAGGGCGTCGGCGTCGAGCACCTGGCCCTGCTGAACCTGTACACCTCCCACCAGGACAGCATCTTCCGTCCCGCGGAGGTACGCCTCGGGCGCAAACTCAAGGTCTCCCACACCGCCGGCCTGTCCTTCGACGCGTCCTGGGATCCGATCCTCTGGCTCATCGCCGGCCATGAACTCCACCTCGTGGACAACCAGACCCGCCGCGACCCGGAAGCGCTCAGCAGCTACCTGGCCGGTACCGGCATCGACTCGATCGAAACCACCCCGTCCTTCGCCAAGGTGCTCCTGGCCGGCGGGCTGTTCGGCCAGGAAACCCACCCGACGGTGGTGGCTCTTGGCGGCGAGGCCGTGGACCCTGCGCTCTGGAACTCGCTCGCCGAGCAGGAGGGCGTGGTGGCCTACAACTTCTATGGCCCCACCGAAACGACGGTGGATTCCCTGACCGCCGTCATTCAGCCCGGCACCGACCCCACGCTGGGCGATTCGGTAGCCAACAGCCGCCACTACATCCTGGACTCCGGCCTGAACCCGGTCCCCGTCAACGCCATCGGCGAGCTCTACGTCGCCGGTATCAACCTGGCCCGCGGCTACCTCGACCAGCCCGGCCTCAGCGCCGAGCGCTTCGTTGCCGACCCCTTCGTCCCGGACGGCTCCCGCATGTACCGCACGGGCGACGTCGTCCGGCGGCTTGCGGACGGAACCCTCGAGTTCCGCGGGCGCATGGATGCACAGGTCAAGATCCGCGGCTTCCGGATTGAGCTCGCCGAAATCGAGGAGGTCCTCCGGTCCCTCTACGGCGTCGAGCATGCCGCCGTCGCGGTGGCCAAGAACCGGGCAGGCTACGACCAGCTGCTCGGCTATGTCACGTCCGGCCACGAGCTGGATACCTCGGAGCTCCGCCAGCAGGCCCGCCGGCAGCTCCCGGACTACATGGTGCCGACCGCCGTCCAGCAGATTCCGTCCATTCCCCTGACCGCCAACGGCAAGCTGGATACCCGGGCGCTGCCGTCCCCGAGCCGGGAAGCGGCCGCCACGGAGCCCCGCAACGAGCGGGAGCGGATCGTGGCCGAGGCATTCAAGGAAGTCCTGGGACTTGCGGCCGTCGGGCTGGACGACGACTTCTTCGAACTCGGCGGGCACTCGTTGCTGGCCACCCGGCTCGTGGCGCTGCTGCGGGACCGGACCGGCGTGGCACCGGCACTGCGCACGGTGTTTGAGCAGGCCACTGTGGCCGCCCTTGCCGAGACCCTTGAGCTCGGCGCCGGCAATGCCCGTCAGCTCGCGCCGGCGGAACGCCCGGGCGTCATTCCGCTCTCCTTCGCCCAGCGCCGGCTGTGGTTCCTGAACCGCTTCGACCCCGAATCCGGCGCCTACAACATCCCCGTGGTGCTGGACCTCAAAGGGTCCCTGAATGTCCGGGCGCTGGCGGAGGCCATCAACCGGCTGGCCGGCCGGCACGAGAGCCTGCGGACTGTTTTCCCGCTGGTCGACGGCGAACCCGCCCAGCAGATTCTTGCCGACGGCGAGCGCCCCGTACAGCTGCTCGGCGTCCAGTGCACCGCCGAAGCCCTGGCCGGCGCCCTCGCCGCGGAAACCCGCCGCGGCTTCGATGTCACGCGTGAGCTGCCGCTCCGCGCTGTCCTCTTCCAGCTGGCCCCGGACCACCATGTGCTGGCCATAACGCTGCACCACATCGCCGCCGACGGCTGGTCCCTGGCCCCGCTCGCGCAGGACCTCTCGCAGGCCTACAACGCCCTGGCGGCGGGCGCGGACACAGCGCTGGCCCCGCTTCCGGTCCAGTACGCCGACTACACCCTCTGGCAGCGCGAGGAACTCGGCAGCGAGGACGACCCGGCGAGCGCCATCGCCCGCCAGCTTGAGTTCTGGACCCGCGAACTGCGCGGCGCCCCCGAGGAGCTGCGGCTGCCGTTCGACTTCCTCCGCGGCGCGCAGAGCTCAGCCGGACCGGCGTCGTCCGTTCCCCTGGCCATCCGCCCGGAAACCGGCGCCCGGCTCAACGCGCTGGCCCGGGACCACAACGCCAGCCTCTTTATGGTGCTGCAGGCCGCGCTCGCGGCGCTGCTCACCAAGTCCGGCGCAGGTGAAGACATCCCGCTGGGCACCCCCGTCGCCGGCCGGACGGACACCCGGCTCAACGAGCTCGTGGGGTTCTTCGTGAATACCCTGGTGCTGCGCACCAACACCTCCGGGAACCCCAGCGCCGCGGAGCTCGTGGAGAGCGTCAGGTACACCAACCTGCATGCCTACGCCAACCAGGACGCACCCTTTGAGCGGGTGGTCGAGGAGCTCAATCCGGCCCGGTCCCAGCACCGCCACCCGCTTTTCCAGGTCATGCTCACGCTGCAGAACACGGCGGCCGCCGGTCTGTCGATGGACGGCCTCGAGGCCACGGCCGACCTCAGCCAGGAACCGGGCGGCGCCAAGTTCGACCTGCTGGACTTGGTGGAAAGCGACGGCATCCGCGGCTCGCTCGCGTACAACCCCGCGCTGTTCTCCCGGTCCACCGCCGAGCAGCTTGTGGCGGGCTTCCTCGCCGTGATCGAGCAGTTCGCCGCGGACCCCGACGTCACGCTGGACCGGCTGCGGATCCAGTCCCCGGAGCAGCAGGCCCGCGCCCTGGAACAGAGCTTCCGGGCTGCCGATCCGGCGGCGGAGACACTCCTGCCGGGGACGCTCCTGCCGGAGACCGTCGTCGATGCCTTCCGGGCCACGGTGGCGCGGACGCCGGACGCCCCGGCGCTCATTGATGCCGCCGGTCCGGACCATGCCGCCAGTTTTGCCCTGCTCCACGGCCGGGTCCAGGCCCTCGCCAAGGGCCTGATGGCCGCCGGCGTGGAACCCGGCGACCGGGTCGCGGTGGCGCTGCCCCGCACGGCCGACGTCGCCGCCGCCGCCCTTGCGGTGCTGGCGGCCGGCGCGGTCTACATCCCCGTGGACCTTTCCTACCCGGCTGAGCGGATCCGGATCATCCTCGAGGACGGCACCCCCGCCGTCGTTATCTCCGCTGCGCCCGCCGCTGCCGGTCCGTACGGACCGCGGACCCTCGGCGTCGATGCGCTGCTGGCGGCGGGTGCGAAAATTTCCGACGCCGCCCTCGCCGCCCGCCGTCCGGCCGCGGAGGCCCCGGCCTATGTGCTCTACACCTCCGGTTCCACCGGGCGACCCAAAGGCGTTACCGTGCCCCATGGTGCCCTGGCCAACCTCTTCAACCACCACCACCGCACCCTGTACGCCCCGCGTTTCCAGGCGGCGGCCCCGGGCGGAACCGTGTCCGTGGCGCACATCGCGGGCCTGGGCTTCGACGCCGCCTGGGATCCCATGCTCTGGATGATCGCCGGAGCCGAACTGCACCTGGTGGCCGACGAGGTCCGCGGCGACGCCGAGTCACTGGCCGGCTACTGCCGCAGCCACGGGATCGACGTGCTGGAGACCACTCCGTCCTTCGCCGGGCAGTTGCTGCAGTACGGTTTGCTGGACGGCTCCCGGGACAGTTCCAGGGACGGTTCCAGGGACACCGCCCGGGAGCAGCCGCTCATCCTTGCCCTGGGCGGCGAAGCCGTCCCGGCCGAGCTGTGGACCCGGCTCGCTTCGACGCCGGAGGTCTCCGCCTACAACTTCTACGGCCCTACCGAGTTCACCGTGGACTCGGTGATTGCCGAAATCAGCGGCGGCGCACCGACGATCGGCCGCGGCATCGCCAATACCGACACCTTCGTCCTGGACCCGTACCTGGCGCTGGTCCCGGCCGGCGTACCCGGCGAGCTGTACCTCGCCGGTCCCGGCATGGCCCACGGCTACGACCGGCGCCCGGCCGAGACGTCCGCACGCTTCGTCGCCAACCCCTTCACGGCCGGCGGCAGCCGGATGTACCGCACCGGCGACCTGGTCCGCCGGGCGCCGGACGGCACGCTGGAGTTCCTGTCCCGCACCGACGAGCAGGTCAAGGTCCGCGGTTTCAGGATGGAACTCGGCGAGATCGAGGCAGTGCTTGCCTCCCACGCCGGAGTTCACCGCGCTGTGGCAGTGGCCGACGGCGAGCCGGCCCACCGGGTGCTGGCCTACTACGCCGGAACCGCGCAACCCGCGGAACTGCGGGGCCTGGCCGCGGCCATGCTGCCGGACTACATGGTCCCTGCGATCTTCATGCAGCTCCCTGCCATCCCGCTGACGGCGCACGGAAAACTGGACCGGAAGGCACTCCCTGCGCCCTCCGCCGGCACGGGGGCGGCGGGGGCGGCCCCCGCGACCGCCGAGGAGCGCGCCATGTGCGGGATTTTCGCCGGGATCCTCGGTGTGGACACCGTCGCCATGGACGATGATTTCTTCCTTCTCGGCGGGCACTCCCTGCTCGCCGTCTCCATGATGGGCAGCGTCCGGGAGGCCTTCAGCACCGACCTGCCGCTGCGCACCCTCTTCAACGAGCCCACCCCGGCCGGCCTGCTGGCAGCCGTGCACCGGCAGACCGGGACCGGGTCCCGGGGGGCCTCCGCCGCCGCCGGTGCGGCCGCGGAAACAGCCGGGCCCGCGGCTGAGCCCGCTGCCGGGCCCGCGGCGGCCCTGACCCCGCTGGCTGATTGGCTGGACAGCCCGGCTTCGGTCCGGCCGGACCGCCTGGCGCTCTCCTTTGCTCAGTCCCGCATGTGGTTCCTCAACCAGCTGGATCCCGGCGCCGCCGACTACAACATCTCCCTGGCCGTCCGCATCACCGGCGAGCTGGACGAGCGGGCGCTGGCCGCCGCCGTCGGGTCGCTGTTCCGACGCCACGAGGTCCTCCGGACCGTCTACCCGGACACCGGCGGCGTGCCGGAGCAGCTGATCCTGGCTCCGGACGACGGCGCCGCCGGCGCCGGCATGCGGCTGGAGGCCGTCGCCGCCGGGTCGGAGGCGGAGGTTCCGGCCCTGCTGCGCGAGGACGCCGAACGCGGCTTCGATGTGCGTTCGGAGCTCCCGCTGCGGGCACGGCTGATCCGGATCGGGTCCGCGGAGGACGCGACGGCGTGGGTCCTGCACCTCGTAATGCACCACATCGCGAGCGACGGCGCCTCCCTCGCCCCCCTGGCCCGGGACCTGTCCGCAGCCTACGAGGCTGCCCTCGGCGACGATTCTGCTGCCCATCCGGCTCCGCTGCCCTTGCAGTATGCCGAGTACGCCAACTGGCAGCGGCAACAGCTCGACGGGGCGGGGCTGACCGCCAAGCTGGACCACTGGCGCCACACGCTGGCCGGCATCCCGGCCGAACTGATGCTGCCGGCGGACCACCGCCGGCCGCGCGAATCGCGCCAGCCCGGACGCCAGCTGCAGTTCCGGCTCAATCCCGCCGGCGTCAGGGCACTGGGCAGTCTCGCCTCGACGTCGAACGCGACCCTGTTCATGGCCCTCCACGCCGGACTGGCAGCGTTCCTGCACCGCACGGGTGCCGGCGACGACCTCGTGATCGGCTCCCCGACGGCCGGGCGCACGGATCCGGCGCTGCGCGAGCTCATCGGATTCTTCGTCAACACCCTGCCGCTGCGGGTGGACGCCGCCGGCAGCCCCAGCCTGCGGACCATGCTCGGCAGGTCAAGGGACAGCATCCTGGCCGCCTTCGACCACGACGATGTGCCCTTCGAACGGCTGGTCGAAGCCCTGAATCCCGAGCGTGAGCTGGGCCGGCACCCGCTGTTCCAGACCATGCTCACGGTGGACAACGAGGCGCCGGCGGTCCCGCAGCTGCCCGGCGTCCGGGTAGCGGCCGAGCCGGAGACGGCGTCGGGCGAGGCCAAGTTTGATCTGTCCTTCACCTTCCGGCCCGACGGCGGCAATGCCGGCGGCGGCGGCGGCGGCGGCGGGCTGGCCGGCACCATCGACTACAACGCAGCCATGTTCGAGGATAAGACCATCCGGCGGCTTGCGGACAGCTTTGGCCGGTTCCTTGAGCTGGCTGCGGCGTCGCCGGACACCCCCGTCGCGCTGCTCCCGATGATCGGGGACGAGGAGGCACGCGGGCTGATGGACGCCACCGCGGGAACACGCTCGGCCGCCCCAGGCAGCCCGTCAGCTGCCGCCGACGCAGCAGCCGCCGACGCGGAGCCCGGCGTTCTGGCAGCCTTCGCCGCAACGGTCAGCGCAACGCCGGACGCCACCGCCCTGGTGGCGGACGGCGAGTCCCTGAGCTTCGCCGGGCTGGCCGCTTCAGCCGCCCGGATCGCCGCCGCCCTGGCTGCGGCAGGAGTCAGCCGCGGGGATGTGGTTTCCGTGCTGCTCCCCCGATCGTTGGGAACGGTGGAAAGCATGTTCGGGGTCCTGGCCGCCGGTGCCGTCTACAACCCCATCGACACCGAGTACCCGGACGAGCGCGCCGCCGCCATCATCGAGGACGCCGCGCCGCCGGTGATCCTCACCAGCCGCGCCGTGGCCGGCCGGGTTGAGCAGCTCGTTGCGGCCCTGCCCGTCCGTCCCCGGGTGCTGCTGCTGGACGAGCTGGCAAGCAACGCGGATGCCGCCGACCTGACGGCTCTGCTGCCGAACCCGGACCCCCGCGAGCTGGCGTACGTGATGTTCACCTCGGGCTCCACCGGCCGGCCTAAGGGCGTCGAGGTCAGCCATGGCGCCCTCGCGGCGCTGCTCGGCTCGCACCGGGACACGCTGATGTCCGGCGCCGGCCGCCGGCGGGTCGCCCACACCACGGGCGTCGGCTTCGACGCCTCCTGGGACCCGATTCTGTGGATGGTGCACGGCCATGAACTGCACGTGATCGATGACCACACCCGCCGCGATTCCCGGCAGCTCGCCGCCTACTTCGCGGAGCACGGCGTCTCGGTCTGGGAGACCACCCCCGGCTACCTGCGCCAGCTCCTGACCGAGCCGGTGTTCACCGGGCTGCTGGACGGTCATGCCGGCGGCGGCCAGGCGGGACGCTTCAGCCTGGCGCTCGGCGGGGAAGCGTTCGACGCCGGGCTCTGGGACAGCGTCGCCGCGCACCCCGGCGTCGAGGCCTGGAACCTGTACGGACCCACCGAGGCAACAGTGGACACCGTCCTGGCCAGGGTCGGCGACACCGCCGGACCCGTCCTGGGCGCGCCCACCGCCGGGACACGGCTCTACGTCCTGGACAACAGGCTGCAGCACACCCTCCCCGGCGCGGCCGGTGAGCTCTACATCGCGGGACGCCAGCTCGCCCGCGGCTACCGCGGCCGGCCCGAGCTCACGGCCGAGCGGTTCGTCGCCGATCCCTTCACCGGGCGCGGCGAGCGGATGTACCGCACCGGCGACGTCGTCTACCGGCACGCCGACGGCCGGATTGTGTTCGCCGGCCGCAACGATGACCAGCTCAAGATCCGCGGCTTCCGGGTGGAGCCCGGCGAGGTACTGCAAGCCCTCCGCGGCGCCCCCGGCGTCCGGGAGGCCGTGGTGCGTGCCGTTGGACACGACGGCGGCAGTGGCGGTGTGCGTCTGATCGCCTATGTGGTGCCTGCGGAGACCGGTCCGGCGAACGGCGCCCTGCCCGACGTCGTCCGCAACCATGTGCGGGCACTGCTGCCGGACTATATGGTGCCGGCCGCCGTCGTGGTCATCGATGAGGTGCCGCTGACGCCGCATGGCAAGGTGGACGCCGCTGCGCTGCCGGATCCCGGAAGCGTGGCCCGCAGCGCCGGGCAGGCCCCCCGGACCCCGCGGGAAAAGACCGTCGCGGGGATCTACGCCGAGGTCCTTTCGCTGGACAGCGCCGGCGTCGACGAGTCGTTCTTCGAACTCGGCGGGCACTCCTTCCTCGCCCAGCCGCTCATCGCCAAGGTCAACGCGGCCCTGGGGACATCCTTCCAGGTCCAGTCGCTGTTCCGGGCGCCCACCGTGGAGGGCCTGCTCCGGGAGGCGGGCAGGGGTGCGGAGGAAAGCGCGGCGGACAGCCTGCGTCAGCTGCTTCCCCTGCGGACGGCCGGTACCAAGTCACCTTTGTTCGCGGTTCACCCTGCCTCGGGGATCGGCTGGGGCTATGCCTCGATGCTGGGCCGGCTGGATCCCGAGCGCCCACTGATCGGGCTGCAGATGCCCGGGATGGAGCCGGGCCGGACCCATCCGGTGGAGGCCGCCACGCTGACCGAGCTGGCCGACGAATATATCGCACAGCTCCGCTCCGTCCAGCCGGAGGGCCCCTACCACCTGATGGGCTGGTCCTTCGGCGGGTACCTCGTCCACCGGCTGGCCACCCGGCTGCAGGAACTGGGACAGGAAGTGGCGTCCCTGGCCATCCTGGACGCGTTCCCCGGCAACCAGGAACACAACTCCGACGTCGGAACCGGACAGGCGCTGTGGGCCCGCTACCTCGAAGCCCAGGGCTACGACCTGGCGGACGAGGACACCGCGGCCCTGGACGGGACCCGCGCGCTGGAAATCCTGCGCGAGCACCACAACCCCCTGGGCAGTGTCCCACTGGATTCCGTCAACGCGATGGTGCGGAACTTCCCGGACTTGGCGCGGCTGATCCGGGATGAGCAGCCGCAGCTCTTCAGCGGCGATCTGCTGTTCTTCCGGGCCACCCGCGAGGTACCGGCCGGCACGCCCGGAAGCGAGTCCTGGCAGCCGTTCGTCACCGGCCGCATCACCGAGATTGCGGTGGACGAGCGGCATTCACAGTTGCTGAGTGACCGGGCTCTCAACGCAATCATGCCGGCGCTGGCCATCCAGCTGGGCGGCTGAGACGAATAGCATGTGATGCCCCTGATCCACGCGAGGGGCTTTCCGATTGCCAGAACAGCCAGGAAAGGTCACCATGACGAATCCATTCGATGACAAATCCGCAACGTTCTCCGTACTCGTGAATGAGTATCAGCAGCACTCCCTCTGGCCCGCTTTCGCCGCCGCTCCGGAAGGCTGGGTCACCATGTTCGGCCCGGACAGCCGTGAAGCGTGCCTGGACTACGTGTCCCGGACCTGGACGGATATGGCTCCGCGTAAAGTCGCCGAGCTCGCCGCGTCGCAGTGATCCGGGTCGAGAACGTCAGCAAGAGTTTCGGCAGCTTCAAGGCTCTGGACGGGCTCTCCCTGCAGGCCGGCGAAGGGACCGTGCTGGGCCTGCTGGGACCGAACGGTTCGGGCAAAACCACCACCGTGAAGGTGCTCACCACCCTGCTGACCCCGGACAGCGGTGACGCCCGGGTTGCGGGGCATTCCGTGTTGAGCGATCCGGACCTGGTACGGCGGAACCTGGGCTTGTCCGGGCAGTACGCGGCCGTCGACGAAAAGCTGACGGCCTTCGAAAACCTGCACATGGTGGGACGGCTCTACGGTATGAACCGGCGCACCGCGGCGGCCCGGGCACACGAACTGCTCGAAAGCTTCCGGCTCACCGACGTCGCCGGCAAACGCTCCGGCACGTTCTCCGGCGGCATGCGGCGGCGGCTGGACCTCGCCGGGGCCATCGTGGCCCGGCCCAAGGTTGTTGTGCTGGACGAGCCCACCACCGGACTGGATCCGCGCGGCCGGCTCGACACCTGGGACGTGGTGTCACGGCTTGTGGCCGATGGCACCACCGTGCTCCTGACCACGCAATACCTCGAGGAAGCCGACCGGCTGGCGGACCACATCGCCGTCATCAACCACGGCCGCGTCATTGCCGAGGGGACCGCGACGGAACTGAAGCAGAGCGCAGGTACGGAACGGATCGACGTCGTGATGCGCCACGCCGCGGACCTTACCGCGGCCGCCGCCGTCCTGGAGCAGGCCGCCGGGCCGGACGCCCGGCCGGAACTGGACCCGCAGAACCTGCGCGTCTCCGTCGCCGCGCCCGACGGGCACCGGATGCTGGTCCGGGTGCTGTCCGAACTGGACTCCCGGTCCCTGCCGGTGGAGGAGGCCTCGCTGCGCCGCCCCACCCTGGATGACGTTTTCCTGCAGCTGACCGGCCACGCCGCCGCGGCCGGGCAGGCCGCCGGGCAGGCGGCGCAAGCTCCGGCCGCGCAAGCCGGGCAGGCGGCGCAAACTCCGGCCACGCAAGCTCCGGCGAAAGTCGAGGTTGACGCATGAGCGCCATCACCGCCGCGGCCCGGGACAGCTCCGTCATTGCCCGGCGCAACCTCATCAACGTTGTACGCACACCCGGCGCGCTGGTCACAGGAATCGTGCAGCCCGTTATGTTCGTGCTGCTGCTGGGCTTCGTCTTCGGCGGGACGCTCGGCGGGGACCAGTACCGCAGCTACCTGATCGGCGGCATCCTGGCGCAGACCCTGACCTTCAACGCCTCCTTCACCGCCGTATACCTGGCGAAGGATCTCCAGCTGGGGCTGATCGACCGTTTCCGGTCCCTGCCGATGTCACGCGTGGCCGTCATCCTGGGCCGCACCTCCTCGGACCTGTTCACGAGCGTGCTGTCCGTCGTCGTGACGCTGCTCTGCGGCCTCGCCATCGGCTGGCGGATCACCACCGGCCCGGCCCAGGCGCTGGGAGCGCTGGCACTGCTGCTGCTGTTCGCTTTTGCCGTTTCCTGGATCGGTGCTGTCATCGCGCTGACGGCCCGGAGCGTGGAGGTGGCGCAAAGCCTGGGCCTGGTGTGGCTGTTCCCGGTCACTTTCGTCTCCGGCGCGTTCGTGTCCGTCAATTCCCTGCCCGGACCGCTCCGGGTGATTGCCGAATGGAATCCGGTTACCGCCGTGGCGACGGCCGCCCGGGAACTCTTCGGCAACCCGGCACCTGCCGGCTTCGGTATCCCGGGCGGCTGGCCCGCCGAGAATGCCGTGCTCTATTCGGTGCTGTGCAGCGTCGGCATCATCGCCGTGTTCGCCCCGCTGGCGATCGCCCAGTACCGCCGGATCAGCAAGAGATGACAGCGCCCGACGGCGGCCCTGCCGGGACTTGCTACATAGCGGTTCCGTCCGCCGCCGTTCAGGCAGCGGCGGTCCAGGCCGGCGGCGGGCTGCACGGCGACGGGCTGCACGGCGGCGGGCTGCACGGCGGCGGCCTCGGCGCATTCCTGTCCCCGCGGGAACACGACGCCTCGCTCCGTTTCCACCGCGGGGAGGACCGGCTGGACTACTCCGCTTCGCACGCCCTTTTCCGGCTCCTGGCCGCCTGGTGGCTGGGACTGGGGCCCGAACACGCCGCAGGACTCGAGGTGCGGCGGCTCTGCGGCGGCTGCGGCAGCACAGAGCACGGCAAGCCCTCCATTGAGGGCGTTGGATTGAGCATGTCCCGCAGCCACGGAACCGTGATGGCCGCCGCCGGCCCCGCCGGAACCAGCCTCGGCGCGGACATCGAAAAGGTGCCGGCCAAGGTGTTCGCCGGCTTTGACGATTTTGCCGTCGCCCCGGGGGAAGGGCTCGGGCGCCACGGGCTCGATGTCTCCGACGCTTCCGGCGCCTCTGACGCACCCGATGCATCCGATGCTTCGGATGCAGACCGGATCAGGCTCTGGGTGGCGAAGGAGGCCGTGCTGAAGGCCGCCGGCGTCGGGCTGGCAGTGGATCCGTCCGCTGTGCGGCTTGACCCGGCAGGTGCCCGCGCCGTGTTCCGTGCGGAAAGCCCCGGGAACCCGGCCGTCCATGGTCTTCTGGTCGGTGCCGTGCCTGCTCCGCCCGGCTATCTGGCGGCCGTGTCGGCGCGGTCCGGTGTGCCCGCGCAGCCATTGTCTCTTCCCGAGATATTCAGCACTAAAGGATCCAGCGCAAACATCAAACGTCTAACCTTTACCTATGGTAAGCACGGCTAACAGCACGACGGCGTCCGCCGTCCCCCAGACAGCACCTCTGCCCGGCGTGCGCGCACCCCGCGGCGCCATCATCGCGGGAGTCGTCGCGATCGTGCTGATCGGACTCAACCTGCGCGCCGGCATCACCGGCGCCGCCGCCCTGCTACACGATCTGCAGGCGGTCCTGGGCTACGGTGCACTGATCGCCGCCGTGATCCCCTCGATCCCCACCCTGTGTTTCGCGGTGGCCGGGGCCGCGACCTCCTGGCTCACCCGGTATCTGGGCCTCGAGAAGGCCATTCTGCTCTCCCTCGTGCTGCTCGCTGCGGGCCTGTTGCTCCGCGGCATCCCCTCGACCGGGATGCTGCTCGCGGGCACGGTGGTCGGCATGTCCGGATTGGCCATCTGCAACGTCGCGATGCCGTCGTTCATCCGGGTCCACTTCGCGGACCGGACCTCCCTCATGACGGCCCTCTATACGCTGAGCATGACGACGGGGGCCACCGCGGTGGCCGTGTTGATCGTCCCCGTGGCGCAGCAACTCGGCTCGCCCTCCGCGGGAGTGGGCTCCATCGGCTTCCTGGCTCTTTGCGCCTGCCTCGGCTTCCTGCCCATCGCCGTTCACGCCCACCGCAATGCGCCCGCCGTCAAGGCCGGCCGGGTTTCCCCCTGGCCGCTGTTGCGGACCCGCACCGGCCAGCTGATCACCGCCGGCTTCACGGTGCAGGCACTTATCGCCTATGCAGTGCTCAGCTGGTTCCCTTACATGCTGGTCACGCTCGGACTCACCGCGTCCGAGAGCGGAGTGATGTTCGGGCTGATGCAGCTCGTCTCCGTCCCGGCCGGAATGGTGCTGGTCGCCATCGGTTCACGCCCCCGGATGCGGCGCACCGCGTTCCACCTGGCCACGGTGACGATGACCCTGGGCGTCCTGGCCATGCTGGTGCTGCCGGTCTCCTGGGCTCCCCTGACAGCGGTGCTGCTCGGCTTCGGGCTCGGCATCTTCCCGCTGGTCATGGTGATGATCAGCCGCAGCGGCCGCACCACCGCCGAGACCACAGCACTGTCCACGGTGGCGCAGTCCGCAGGCTACCTGCTCGCGACCCTGGGCCCGTTCGGCATGGGCCTGCTCCACAGCGCCACCGGGTCCTGGACGCTCCCCCTCCTCCTGCTGCTGGCCGCAGCCCTGGGCCAGATCGCCGTCGGCCATCTGCTCACGGCGCAGCCTGGAATCCAGCCCGCGGGGACGCCGGCCGACGAGGTCCGGCCGTGAGCCTCACGACGTCACACCGGGCGCCCCTGGTAGATGAGATCACCGCCAAGCTGCGTGAGCTGATCCATTCGGGGGAATGGCAGCTGCAGCAGCGGATTCCGGCCGAACCGGAGCTGATGGACACCCTCGGAGTCTCGCGGGGCACCCTGCGTGAGGCGATCAAGGCACTCGCGCACAGCGGCATGCTTGAGGTCCGCCGCGGTGACGGCACCTATGTCCGTGCCACCAGCGAGATCTCCGGCGCCGCCCAGCGGATGTACCGAGACCACTCGCAGGTCCACATTCTTGAGGTGCGGGTGGGGCTGGACACGCAGGCGGCACGGCTCGCGGCCCGTCACGCCAGCGCCGAGGACGTCGCAGCCATGCGCGGGCTCCTGGCGGCGCGCCGTCTCGCCTGGCTGGCCGGGGACTACGCCGGCTGGGCCCGGGCGGACTGGGACTTCCACGTGTTGGTGGCCCGGGCATCGGGCAACCCGCTGCTGCACGAACTGTACGTCAGCTTCGGCGAGGTCTTCCACGCCGACCTTCTCCGGCAGCAGCGCAAGGGCGGTCTCCAGGGCCTCCCGCACGAGGGCCACGGCCAACTCGTGGAGGCGATCGAGGCACACGACCAGACGGCCGCCGTCGAAAGCGTCCACCGGAACCTGAACTCCTGTGCGGAGTGGATCCAGCAGTAGCTGCCCGCCCGACACAAAAGGCCCCCGCGCCGGAATCCTCTCCCGGCGCGGGGGCCCTTGCCTAGTGGCTGACTGAGTGCCGCGCGGCCAGCGCGAAGGCTTAGGCTAGCGCGCGAGGCCCGCGAAAACGTTCTTCGGGCGCTGCATTTCGCCGTGCTTGGCACCCAGGACGATGACCCAGCCGGCGAAGACCGGAATGGCCCACTGCAGGATCTTCAACTGCTGCTGAGCGGAACGGAGTTCCTCGGAGGCACCGGGCTTGGGCTCGGTGGCACCTTCGGCACCTTCGCTGGCCAGCTTGTCCACCTTGGCGCCCTGGACACCTGCGTACAGGCTCACGGCGGCACCGGCCAGGGTGACGGCCGACTTGTACACGGTCAGGCCCGTGACGCCGTCCTGCTTGGCCATCCGGCCCTTGTTCTCCCACAGGACCGCCAGGCCGGAGAGGAAGTGCGCGCCGAAGGCAGCCGTCTGGAACGGCGCCCATTTCTTCCAGCCGAGGGCCGAGAGCCGGGTACGCTCGGCCGGATCCTTGGCCTCCGCCGTCGCACCGTTCAGCCCGATGGCACCCATCAGCGAGCCGCCGAACCAGGCGCCTGCCGTCAGATCGTGGATGGACCGGGAAACGAGATTACCTGCCATGGTGATTCCTATCGTCTGTAGTCGAATCGGGAAGTTCAGCGGCCACCGAAGGCCACGACCCAACTATGGTAAGCACACTTAGTAAAAAGTTGTTAGTCCACGGATGCAACGCGGGGTCACTTAGCGCCCATAATCCCCTCCGGGATGGGCGCCAAGTGACCCCGCGTTGCTCTTTGTGGGGGGATTAGACTTCGGCAGCCACTCCGTCGCGGGAGATCTCCACCATGGCGTCGCGCGGGACCACCTTGACGCGTTCGCGCTGGATGCCGCCCGCCCCGGCGTCGGCAGTCGCTTTCCCGCCCAGGGCTCGCTCGTGCGCGTCGAGCGCCAGCCACCCTTCCCAGCTCGTGTACCGCACGCCGCGGCTCTGCAGGAGTTCGACGATCGTCTCCGCCGCCGGCGCCGCGGCCGTTGGCAGGTTGTCGCGGTCCTGAAGCAGGTGAGTGACGGTTTCGAGGGCGTCGCCCTTGGTGTGGCCGATCAGGCCCACCGGTCCGCGCTTGATCCAGCCGGTGGCGTAGATGCCCGGCACCTGGGTGTCGGAAGCGTCCAGGACGCGGCCGCCGTCGTTCGGAATGACGCCCCTGCTGTGCTCGAACTCGACCTCCGGCAGCGACGACCCGAAGTAGCCGATCGCGCGGTAGACGGCCTGGACGGGGTAGTCCACAAACTCGCCGGTACCGCGGGCGTTGCCGGTGCCGTCCAGTTCGGTGCGCTCGAACCTGATGCCGGCGACGCGGCCGGGGGCGTCGGCGTCGTGCGTTGTTCCCAGAACCTCCACCGGACTGTGCAGGAAGTGCAGGTGCAGGCGGCGGGAGGCCGTGAGTTCGGAGAGGTCCTCGGGCTGCTCGGCGATCCAGTTGGCGAGGGTGCCCACCATGGTCCTGGTCTGGTTGTTGCTCTGGATCTGGCGGTCCGATTCGGCATCGAACTCGAAGTCCTCGGCGTAGAGGATGATGTCCACGTCCTTGCAGTGGGAGAGCTCGCGCAGCTCCAACGGGGTGAACTTCACCTGGGCCGGTCCGCGGCGGCCGAACACGTGCACGTCCGTGACCGGGGAATCCCTGAGCGCGCGGTGGACGTTGTCCGGGATCTCCGAGACCAGGAGGTCATCGGCCTGCTTGGAGAGCATCCGGGCGATATCCAGGGCCACGTTGCCGTTGCCGATCACGGCGACTTCCCTGGCATCCAGGGGCCAGTCGCGGGGAACGTCGGGATGCCCGTCATACCAGGAGACGAAGTCGGCGCCCCCGTACGAGCCCTCGAGTTCGATGCCCGGGATGTTCAGGTCCGCGTCCTTGATGGCCCCGGTGGCGAAGATGACGGCGTCGTAGTGGGTGCGGAGGTCCGCGAGCGAGAGGTCCGTGCCGTAGTCGACGTTGCCGAAGAAGCGGATGTCACCGCGGTCCAGGACCTTGTGCAGGGCGTTGACGATGCCCTTGATGCGCGGGTGGTCCGGGGCCACGCCGTAGCGGATCAGACCGTAGGGCGCCGGGTAGCGGTCGAAAAGGTCGATGCTGACCGTAAGCTCGCCGCTCTTCACGGCCTCGCTTTTGGTCAGGAGGTCAGCGGCATACACGCCGGCCGGTCCGGAGCCGACGACGGCGATGCGCAGCGGGCGGGCGGCAGTTCCTGCCGGAGTATTCGTTGACACGGCGGTGTTCCTTTGTTCTGTTGCATCCGTTGCTCCATAACGGCCCTTTTGAGGCTTGATAACGGCAGTTATGGAGCAATCGACGGGGTTAAGGGAGTGCGGGGTGCGTTCGGGGAGGTGGTGCTGTAGTCGGCGGTCTTGAAGTGCGACGGCGCGAACGGGCTGACGCGGACCACGTCACCGATCACGATCACGGCGGGGTTCGCCACGCTGGCGGCCTCCGCCTGGTCCGCGATGGTCCCGAGCGTTCCGATAGTCACCCGCTGGTTGGGCAGGTAACCATTCTCTACGATGCCAACCGGCGTCTCCGCTGGCAAACCGGCGAGGGCCAAAGAGGCTGCGGAGTGGCGCAACTGGCCCACGCCCATGAGCAGGATCACGGTGTGGTCGGCGCGGGCAGGGACTTCGGAGAGTTCCTCGTGGCCGGTGACCACGCTGAAACCCTTCGCCAAACCGCGGTGCGTGACCGGGATGCCGGCGGCGGCCGGGACGGAGATGGCCGAGGTCACGCCGGGAACCACTTCAACGTCGACGCCGTGCTGCCGGCAGTACTCGGCTTCCTCGCCGCCGCGGCCCAGAACGTACGGATCGCCGCCCTTGAGCCGGACCACGCGGTGTCCAAGTAGGGCTTCATCTACGAGGATGCGGTTGATCCCGGACTGCGGGATGGGGTGGTGGCCGGGCGTCTTGCCGACCTCGATGACGCGGACGTCCGGGGCCAGTTCGTTGAGCAGCTCCCGCGGGCCGAGGCGGTCCGCCACGACGACGTCGGCCTGGCCAAGGAGCCGCCGCCCGCGGACGGTGATGAGTCCGGCGTCTCCGGGCCCGCCGCCGACGAGGGCCACGGAACCGGCCGTTGCGTCGGGCCGGGCCCGGCGCCGGCGCAGCGGGAGGTCCCCGGTTTCCAGGGCGGTGGCGACGGCGTCGCGCAAGGCCATGGCGCGGCGCGGGTCTCCCCCGGCGTTGACGGCGATCCTGACGTCGTCCACAACCGCGACGGCGGGCGTCCAGGCTGCGGAGGCTTCGTGGTCGGAGGCGTTAACGCACCAGATGCGCTGCGCTTCGGCGTCGGCCGCAACCTGCGCGTCGACGGCAGCGTCGCCGGTGGCGGTCTGGACGAACCAGGCGCCGTCGACGTCGGATCCGCGGTACTGGCGCGGCTCCCAGGCGAGGTGGCCGGCGTCGGAAAGTCCGGTCAGGGCGGGGCAGGCAAGGGGCGCGACGACCGTGACGCTGGCGCCGGCGTCGAGCAGCCCTTTAGCGCGGCGGGCGGCGACCGGGCCGCCGCCGACCACCAGCACGGGGCGGCCGAGGAGGCGCAGCGCCGTGGGGTAAATGTCCTGAATTGCCATGCCTCGACGATAGGGCGGCGTCACAGGGCGGAACAACGGACCGGAAACACCCGTTCACGCAAGGTAACGCCACGTCACATGGCTGTTCCCGAACCAAGCAACGCGGGGTCACTTAGCGCCCATAAACCCAAGGGTTATGGGCGCTAAGTGACCCCGCGTTGGTTTGTGTGGTGGCTAGGGCTAGCGGGTGCTGCCGGCCAGGAGGCCACGACGGCGGAGCAGCCGCTTCTCGATCGGGGCGAAGACGAGGAGCTCGATCAGGATGCCGACGGCGAGGATCAGCAGGATCGCGGCCATCACGGTGGTCATGTCGGACAGGACGCGGCCCTGGTCCAGGAGCGAGCCGAGGCCGAACCCGATGGTGCCGCCGACGGCGATGATTTCCGCGGCCATGAGGGAACGCCAGGAGAAGGCCCAGCCCTGCTTGAGTCCGCCAAGGTAGCCCGGAAGCGCTGCCGGGAGCACAATCTGCAGCGCCATCTGGAGCCGGGAGGCACCCAGCACGGTCCCGACCCGGCGGTACTGCGGCGGGATCTGGTCCACGCCGGAGATCAGCCCGTTGATGATCGACGGAATGGCACCCATAAACACTACGAAGTACACCGTGGCGTCGGTCACGCCGAACCAGATGATGGCGGCCGGCACCCAGGCCACGGACGGAAGGACCTGGAGCCCGGAGATCAGCGGCCCGAACGCGCGCCGCAGCGGGGCGACCTGGGCCAGCAGCAGCCCCACCGGGGTCGCTATGGCGACGCTGATCAGGAATCCCGCGAGCCCGCGCTGCAGCGAGGTCCACACGGCTTCCTGCAGCTTCCCTTCGCCCCAGAGCAAAGCCAGCTGGCCCAGAACATCCAGCGGTCCGGGTACCAGATCGCGCCGCTTGAAGCCCAGGGACACGTAGACCTGCCAGCCGAGGACCAGCACGGCCAGCGCCGCGACGGGCAGCAGGATCCGGCTCCAGTCGATCCGTGACTTGTGCACCGCGTCGGACTGCAGCGAGTCCAGCCCGGCCTCGAGCTGGCGCAGGTCTTCCGTGCCGGTGGAGGACCGGGTCAGGGCCGCGGTGAGGTGCCGGGTCTCGGCGGGTTCAACCAGCGGAGTTTGGCTATTTGGCATGGCGGCGGATCTCCTCGCGCAGCCGGGCGGTGATTTCGCCGGTGAGTTGGCCGGCCAGCCCGGCGTCGGTACGGTGTTCCTCGCTGACGTGCCATTCCCGCACCACCCGGCCAGGCCGGGAGGAGAGCAGCAGCACGCGCTGGCCCAGCCGGACGGCTTCGCGGACGTTGTGCGTGACAAAGACGATGGTGCGGCCGGTCTCCTTCCAGATCCGCTCCAGCTCGTCGTGCAGCAGGTCGCGGGTGATCGCATCCAGGGCCGCGAAGGGCTCATCCATCAGGAGCAGCTGCCGGTCCTGGGCCAGCGAACGGGCCAGGGCGACGCGCTGGCGCATCCCGCCGGAGAGCTCGTGCGGGCGTTTATCCCCCGCCCCGGCCAGGTGCACGAGATCAAGGAGCCCGTCGGCTTTCATTCGGCGGCCGGATTTCCCGACGCCGCGCAGCTTCAGCGCCAGCTCGATGTTTTCCCGCGCCGTCAGCCAGGGAAACAGCGCCGCGTCCTGGAACATAAAGGCCGCGCCGTCGCTGGGCACCTCCAGGGCGCCCGACGTCGGGGCCTCCAGTCCCGCCATGATGTTCAGCAGGGTGGACTTGCCGCAGCCGGACGCACCGAGCAGGGCGACGAACTCACCCTGCCCGATGCTGGCGTTGACGTCGTCCAGCACCGGGTCGCCGTCGCCGAAGCGCTTGCCCAGGTGTTCGAGTACGACTGGCATTCTCACGTCCTAACTTGTATGGCGGGCCGGCGGCAGGGGCTGGTTAGTCCTTGCCCAGCCCCTGCGCGGAGGTCTTTTTCCCGGGGGCATCCCGGCCCGGGATGCTGTTCAGGGCGGTGAGGTCGAAGATGCCGTTGATGTCCGCCTGCTTGGTGGTGCCGGCGTCGACGCCGTCCTGGAGCAGCTTCTGGTACGTCCCGGCGAGCGGATCAACGGTGAAAACGATGTTCCTGAGCGAACGGTCGATCACATCGGCGGGCAGGGCGGCGCCGGCGGATTCCTTGAGTACGGCGTTGAGGACCGTGGCTTTCTCCGCCGCCGGTGCGGCGTTGAGCCAGTCCACGGCTGCGGCGTGGCCCGTCAGGAGAGCCTCCACCGTGTCAGGATGTTCGGCGGCGAACTTCTTGTTGACGATCAGGACGGTGGTGCTGAATTCGCCCTTCTCCCAAAGGTCCTTTTCGTCGACGAGGACCTTCGCGCCGGCCTGGAGCACCAGGCGGGAGGCCCAGGGCTCCGGCAGCCACGCGCCGTCGAGCTTGCCGTCCTGGAACAGTTTCAGGGTCTGGGCGTTGTCGGTGGGGTTGATGGCGACGTCACCGCTGCCGTCGGTCTTCGTCCGGTAGCCCTGCTGGCCGAGCCAGGCGCGCAGCGCCACGTCCTGGGTGCCGCCGAGCTGCGGCGTCGCGAACTTCTTGCCCGCCAGGTCTGCAGCCGCGTTGATCCCGGGTTTGACCACCAGCTGCGCCCCGCCGGATGCGGCGCCGGCGATGATGCTGATCGATTCGCCCTTGCTCTTGACGTAGGAGTTGATCGCCGGGTTGGGGCCAACATAGGTGGCGTCGATGGCGCCGGCGTTGAGGGCCTCGATCGCCGCGGGGCCGGCGTTGAAGACCTGGGTGCTGAGCGTTGTCCCGCCGAGGCTCTTCGCGATGAGGCCCTGGCTGACGCCGACGAGGGCCGGGGCGTGGGTGATGTTGCCGAAGTAGCCGAGCTTGAGTTCCGCAGCCGGGGACGCTGCGACGGCGGCCGGGGCAGCCGCGCCCTCGTTGCCGCGCGACGCTGTGGACGCGACGGCGGCGCCTGCGCCGATCAGCAGGACAAGGCCGGCGGCCATGCTGATCTCCAGCGTGCGCCTGGGCCTGGCCGGCTCCCCGGCGACGATGCGCGTGGTGCCGGGTCGGGTGCCGGGGGCGGCGTTTCGGGGAGCGGATGACATGGGTGAAGTCCTGTTCTGGGGTGTGCTGATGGACCGGACCTAGTATTCAGTGCCGGCGACATCGCCCCTGAAACTCGTGGTGGGGGGCCGGGATGAGCCGTTCCGTTGTTGTCATTGACTCACCATAGGGACTGCCGGGATCGCAGTTCAACGGTTCGGAAACCCGGGGTCACGCGGGTTCATGGAGCGTCATATGCGCCAACGGCGGGCCGGGCCTTGCATCGCCGCAGCACACCGATTGTCGGTGTGCTGCACTATGCTCCGAAGTGGATTCCGGACGAACAATCGTGTTGGTAATAGGGAGCGGGCCACGATCAGCGTGAGTGCACCATACAGAGAGGACCTCTGGGGCGCGTCGCCCTTTGAGGTGGTCGACATCGCGCATTGGACGCCGGACCAGGATGAGCCCTCTGGCGAAAACGAAAAGACCTGGTTCAGGGCCCCCGATGGCAGCCGGTGGGTCTTCAAACCGAATCGACCCAGGCGCAGTCTCTTCGAAAATTCGGCAGAACTCGCGGCCAGCCTCATCGCAGTTCAGCTCAGAATTCCGGCAGCTAAGGTCCGTCTTGCGAGCCTCGACGGCACAGCAGGCTGCGTCTCAATGAACGTGGTGTCCTCGGAACGGAACCAACTTGAGAATGGATCCGTCTTCATCTCCGAATTCGTCGACAACTTCGACCCCAAAGACAAATTGAGCCGAGGACACAGCCTCACCAACATTCTCCGGGTTCTGGATCATGTCGAACCGCCCATAGGCGCTATCCAGTCGAGCCTGTCGGCATCCGGCTGGTTCGCCGGCTATTTATTGTTCGACGCCCTGATCGGCAACCGTGACAGGCATAGCGAGAACTGGGCCATCGAGATCACCGAGGCCGGGACACGTCATTTGGCGCCTTCCTACGATCACGCCACCAGTCTGGGCATCGTCGTTCGCCATGCGGGACTCGCTAAGACGATAGGCAGTCAGCAAGCCATTAACGCCTTTGCGCAAAATGCAACGGCCTATCGATTTCAAGGCCACAGGGACGATTCTTTGGTTGACGTAGCTGGGCAATTCGCGAGGCTGTGCGGCACCCGGGCGCTCCGTTACTGGCAGGAGGAGTTCAGCGCTCTTGCGGTCCAGGCAGCCATGGATGTGGTTGCTGGCGCTAAAATGTCGCCAGGCAACGCTACGCTGGCACAAGGCATCATCCGCTACAACCAAGAGAGGATCTTGGCATGCCTCAACTCCTAACCCACCGACCGTCAGCGGTCGCGAAGCGCACAGGACCCAAGTCTCTTCTTGTAGCGTGGCAGCACCCTCAAACGCGAACTTATCTCCTGCTGGGCCGGGCCACGGCTTCCGCCGACGGCCACTTCGAATTCGAATACTTCCCCGAAGTTGAAAAAAACGTGAACTTCCGTGCCATTCCGGGGTTTGGTGATTCAGGCCGGACGTACTCGTCAACGACGCTCTTCCCGTTCTTTTCCACACGAATCATGAGCACGCGCCGGCCGGACCGGCCGGAGTGGCTCCACAAACTTCACGTTAGTGAGGATGCCCAACCTTTCGAAATACTTGCCCACTCCTTTGGGAAGCGCGTGGCAGACACCTACGAGATTTTCGCCGAACCGGAAGTCGACTTTGCCGCGGGCACCATGGGCTTCTCGGTGCCGGTCCACGGACTTCGGTACATGTCAGCAGAAGCAAAGGCTTGGGTGGACAAATCGCTGCGTCGCGGCGACACGTTGGATGTGCTTCCTGAACCCGAGAACCCAAAGGATTCCCGGGCCCAGGGCATCTGGGCGGGTGGCCAGATGCTTGGTTTTGTCCCTGCACCGGTACTTGACTACCTTGATCTCATGAAACGGCCGGGTACATTCTCAGCCGAGGTGGAACGGGTCAACCCGGAATCGGACGGCACACATTTGCGCGTCGTGATGTCTTTGCGTTGGACCGGACTCGGCTGACAGTGAACGTCCAGCGGGGACGGCACCACGCCACGTACAGGGCCATCCCCTCAATGCTCCATAAGTAGCCGGGAGCCCGACGGGCGCACTCAGATGGAGTAGCGCTCGTCCTCGTGGTCGCCGGGGTGGTCCTTCACCAGGCCTGCGGCGAGAGTGTTGCCGTCCAGCGGATCAATCACCAGGAAGGCGCCGGTGCGGCGGTGGTGCAGGTAGTTCTCCACCGGCAGCGGCGCGGCGAGCCGCAGCTGGGCGTGGCCGATGTCGTTGAGCTCCAGGGTGGAGCTGGGCTCCAGCCCGAAGGTGGTGAGGTCCAGCTTTCCCGTCACGTTCCGGACCAGCGCCTGGACCGTGCGGGTGCCGTGCTTGACCAGCACCTTGGCACCTTCGCGGAGCGGCTTCGGCGAAAGCCAGCACAACGCGGCGTACAGGTCCGCCGTGGCTTCCGGTACTGTGCCGCCGGCGGGCCCGGCCGCCGCGATGGTGTCACCGCGGGCGACGTCGAACTCCCCGGCAAGGCGCAGGGCCACGGACTGCGGGGCCATCGCCTCGCCGAGTTCGGAACCCGCGAAGTCGATGCCGGTCACCGTCGTGGTGCGGGGGGCCTGGCCCGGGGTCAGAACGCTGACCTTGTCCCCGAGTTTCACCGAGCCCTCGGTGATCTGACCGGCGTAGGCGCGGTAGTCGCGGTACGCCTCGGCGTCGAGCCCGCCGGCAATCGCGTCCGGCGCCAGCGCGCCCTGCGGCCGGATGACCAGCTGGACAGGGAAGCGGAAGCTCTCCAGGTGGCTGTCCAGTTCGTCCGCGGCCGGCAGGGTCTCGAGGACTTTGAGCAGGGCCGGCCCGCCGTACCAGGGTGTGCGGTCCGAGCGGTCCACCACGTTGTCGCCGTCGAGCGCGGACACCGGAACCACCAGCAGGTCAGCGACCCCGCCCGCAGTTGAATCGTCACGGCCCAGCCCCAGCTCCCGGCCCACCTCCTGCACCTCCGCTTCAATCCCGCGGAACACGGCCTCGCTGAAGTCCACCAGGTCGATCTTGTTCACGGCCACAATTACGTGCGCCACGCGCAGCAGCGCCAGCACGGACAGGTGCCGGCGGGTCTGCTCCAGGACACCCTTGCGGGCGTCAATGAGCACGACGACGGCGTCCGCAGTGGACGCGCCGGTCACCGTGTTCTTGGTGTACTGCACATGCCCGGGGCAGTCCGCGAGGATGAAGCTGCGCCGGTCCGTGGCGAAGTAGCGGTAGGCGACGTCGATGGTGATGCCCTGTTCCCGCTCGGCGCGCAGGCCGTCGGTGAGCAGTGCGAGGTCGATCCGCTGTTTCCCGTTGGGGTCGGTGGCACCGTCACCGCCGAAACCGCGGTCCGCCGAGGTGCGGGCGACGGCGTCGAGCTGGTCGGCGAGGATGGCCTTGGAGTCGTGCAGGAGCCGCCCCACCAGGGTGGATTTACCGTCGTCGACCGAGCCGGCGGTGGCGAAGCGGAACAGGGAAGCGTGGGCGAGGACATCCAGGTCAGCGGCGGGAAGCAAAGTGTCGGTGCTCATTAGAAATAGCCGTCCTTCTTGCGGTCTTCCATGGCTGCCTCGGAGATGCGGTCATCGGCCCGGGTGGCGCCACGTTCGGTGATGGTGGAGGCGGCAACTTCAGTCACGACGTCTCGCACGGTGGCGGCGGCGGATTCGACGGCGCCGGTGCAGGACATGTCGCCGACGGTCCGGTAGCGGACGGTCTTGGTGATGACCGGTTCGTTGTCGCGGGGCCGGGAGACCTCGCCGACGGCGCGCCACATGCCGTCGCGGGCAAAAACTTCACGGCGGTGGGCGTAGTAGAGGCCGGGCAGTTCGATGCCCTCGCGCTCGATGTAGCGCCAGATGTCCAGCTCGGTCCAGTTGCTGATCGGGAAGGCGCGGACGTGCTGGCCCACGGTGTGCCGGCCGTTGTAGAGGTTCCATAGCTCCGGGCGCTGGTTGCGCGGATCCCACTGGCCAAACTCGTCGCGCAGGCTCAGGATGCGTTCCTTCGCCCGGGCCTTGTCCTCGTCCCGGCGGCCGCCGCCGAAGACGGCGTCGAACGTGTTGCGCCGGATCGCGTCCAGCAGCGGTACGGTCTGCAGCGGGTTGCGGGTGCCGTCGGCGCGCTCGGCCAGCTCGCCGGAATCGATGAACTCCTGCACGGAGCCGACGACGAGCTTCAGCCCCAGCCGCTCCACCGTCCGGTCGCGGAATTCGATGACCTCGGGAAAATTGTGCCCGGTGTCCACATGCAGCACCGGAAACGGAACCCTGCCAGGCCAAAACGCCTTGGTGGCCAGATGCAGCATCACCACGGAATCCTTGCCGCCGGAAAACAGCAGCGCTGGCCTCTCAAACTCGGCAACAACCTCCCGGATGATATGAATCGCCTCGGACTCCAGCGTGTCCAAAGACGACAGGCGACCCGACCGCTGAGCCGGAACAGCAGATGCCGCCCCGGGAGTGGCTTCGGGCCTGTCGGAGCCGCGCGCATCGTCCGAAGGACGGATGCCGCGCGGCGCAGGGGCGGGGGCGGCATCTGCTGTGGAGGCGGGGGTGACGGGGGCGGCATCGGGGTCGACGGCCACGAAAGTCTCAACATTGCTCATACGTGTAGCCCGCATTCTGTCTTGTCGGTTCCTGCCCAGCGGCCGGCGCGGGCGTCGTCGCCCGGCGCCACCTTGCGGGTGCAGGGCTGGCAGCCAATGGACGGGTAGCCCTGTGAAAGCAGCGGGTTGACGGGCAGGAGAAAGTCGTTCGAGTACTGGACCAGCTGGTCGAAGCTCCAGGCCGCCACCGGGTTGACCTTGACCAGGCCGTTGGTGTCGTCCCAAGTGACCAGCGGGGTGTTGGTACGGGTGGGTGCCTCGTCGCGGCGGACCCCGGTGAACCAGAGTTCGTAACCCGCCAGGGTGCGGCGCAGCGGCGCCACCTTGCGCAGCGCGCAGCACTGGGCGGGGTCGCGGGCGAAGAGGTCCTTGCCGAGGAGCCTGTCCTGCTGCTCCACAGTGTTCTCCGGGAGCACATCGACCACGTTGACGCGGAGGTTCGCGGCCACGTCGTCGCGCGTGGCATAGGTTTCCGGGAAGTGGTAGCCGGTCTCCAGGAACAGGACGTCGACGCCGGGAAGCTGGTCCGCGACGAGCGCCGGCAGGACGGCGTCGGCCATGGAGCAGGCGACGGCGACGGCGGGGAGCTCGAAGTTGCGGGCCACCCAGGCGATCACATCGCGGGCCGGGGCGTCCCAGCCCAGCTCGGCGGCGCCGGCCTCGGCGATCATCTTGAGCTCGTCGTGGGACCGGAGCGGTTGGGGATTCACTGCAAATCATCCTCCTCGGCGGCGAAGGCCCATTCGGCGAAGGTCTGGCCTTCGGTGCGGTCGGCCACAAACTTCCGGACCACGCGTTCCACATAGTCGGGCAGCTCCTCCGCCGTGACTTTGAGGCCGCGGACGGTGCGCCCGAGGCCCGCTTCCTCGCGGTCGAGGGAAGCCAGCCCGCCGCCGAGGTGGACCTGGAAACCCGGGGTGGGGTCGCCGTCGGGCGTGGGCAGCATCATGCCCTTGAGGCCGATGTCCGCGGTCTGGATGCGGGCGCAGGAGTTGGGGCAGCCGTTGATGTGCAGGGACAGTGCCTGCGGCAGCTGCCGGGACTCCACCAGGTCGGCGAGCCGGCGTTCCAGCTCGGCGACCGCAGTGGCTGCGGTGACCTTGGTTTCGACGATGGCGAGTTTGCAGTATTCGATGCCGGTGCAGGCGATGGTGCCGCGGCGGAACACGGACGGCCGGGCGGAGAGGCCCAGGGCGTCGAGTTCGGCCACGAGCGATTCCACCTGGTCCTTGGGCACGTCGAGGACCACCAGCTTCTGGTGCGGGGTGGTCCGCACCCGCTGTGAGCCGCGGGCTTCCAGGGTGGCGGCGAGCGTCACCAGCTGGCTGCCGGAGAGCCGGCCGGCCACCGGCGTGGCACCGATGAAGAACTTGCCGTCCTTCTGTTCGTGCACGCCGATGTGGTCACCCGGGCTGGAGGGTTTGGGCGCGGCGGGGCCGTCGTCGAGTGTGTAGCCGAGGTATTCGTCCTCGAGGACTTTGCGGAACTTCTCTGTCCCCCAGTCGGCCAGCAGGAACTTCAGCCGGGCCTTGGTGCGCATCCGCCGGTAACCGTAGTCGCGGAAGATGCTGGTGACGCCGAGCCAGACGTCGGCCGCCTGGTCCGGTTTCACGAACGCGCCGAGCCGCTTGCCCAGCATCGGGTTGGTGGAGAGCGCGCCGCCCACCCAGAGGTCGTAGCCGATCCCAAGTTCGGGGTGGACCATGCCCACAAGACCGATGTCGTTGATCTCGTGGACCACGTCCTGGCTGGGGTGGCCGGTGATGGCGGTCTTGAATTTGCGCGGCAGGTTGGCCAGGTCCGGGTCGCCGATGAAGCGTGCGGCGAGTTCGTGGATCAGCGGCGTGGGGTCGATAATCTCGTCCTTGGCGATGCCGGCAACCGGGGAGCCAAGGATGACGCGGGGTACGTCGCCGCAGGCTTCGGTGGTGGATAGGCCCACGGATTCGAGGCGGCGCCAGATCTCCGGCATGTCCTCGACCCGGATCCAGTGCAGCTGGATGTTCTGCCGGTCGGTGAGGTCGGCCGAGCCGCGGGCGAAGTCCACGGAGATCTGGCCGATGACGCGCAGCTGCCCGGTGGTGAGGGCGCCGCCGTCGATCCTCACCCGCAGCATGAAGTACTTGTCTTCCAGCTCGTGCGGCTCCAGGGTGGCGGTCTTGCCGCCGTCGATCCCGGGCTTGCGCTGGGTGTAGAGCCCCCACCAGCGGAAGCGCCCGTGCAGGTCAGTGCTCTCGATCGAGTCGAAGCCGTGCTTGGCGTAAACCGACTCGATACGCTCGCGGACGTTCAGCCCGTTGTCCTCCTGCTTCCAGGTTTCATTGGCGTTCAGCGGGGCGGTTCCGTCCACCTTCCACTGCCCGTGCGGCTTCGCGGCGGGGCGGGCGGGTCGTTTGGCGCGGCCTGCGGCAGCCTGGTCCGGGGACGCTCCGGCTAGAGCTGTATCAGTCATGGATCGACTGTAGGGCGGGCCGTAGCGCCGTCACAAAGGGTCAGAAACGCGGGGTCACCGAGGGCAACATTTCGTCACGAAGCGCCGGCAGGCCTTGATCCGGCGCGGCCGCTGTGCATGATTTTCCTCGTCTGGACCCAGTTCAGCCCCCCGCCGCCAGGGCTGCGTCGAAGCGCTCCAGCGCAATCTCGGCGAGCACCGGGGAGGGCAGCAGGGGCGCCGTGACGAGGTCCGCGCCGGCCTCGGCCAGCTGGTCGTGAAAGAATCCGTGGGCCAGCAAGTAGGAGGCGATGACCACCCGGCCTTGCGGCCCTGCGGCCACCAGGGCGCCCTCCTCGCGCAGTGCGCGCACGGCGTCCTGCACCGACGGCTTGGCCGAGGCGCCGAACGCCGGAATGATCCGGTTGGGCCGCAGTGCCCGCAGCTGTCCGGCAAGCTCCTCCACGTTCTGCGCGGCGGTGGGGTCCGAGGAACCGGCGGCGGCGAGGATCACGTTGTCGCTATCGATCACGCCGGCCTCCCGCAGCCGCTGGTCCAGCAGGGCCGCCAGCCGCGGATCAGGCCCCAGCGGGGCAGCCGCGAGGGTGCCGGGCCGGCTCTTGACGGCCCGGGCGATGTCCACCTTGACGTGGTAGCCGACGCTCAGCAGCAGCGGCACGACGACGGCGGTCTCCCCCGCCGGGAGCCCCGCGACCACGGCGGGCAGGTCGGGGTCCTGCACGTCGACGTAGGCCCCGCGGACGTCGAGGCCGGGCCGCAGGGCGGCGATCCCGTCACGGAGGGCGGTGACCTCCGCGGCTCCGAGGGCACTGGAGGTTCCGTGGGCGCAGGCGATCAGGATGGGGCTATTCATAGCCGTTAGCGTAGCCTTGGAGCCGCCCTATCCGCCCCCTTGCTATCGATCCGGGACGCTTCATGACTTTTTCCTTTAGCCTTGTCCTGGTCTGGCTGGACCTGGCGGGTGTCTTCTTCTTCGCGGTCTCCGGCTCCCTCCTCGCGGCGCGGAAACAGTTCGACATCATCGGTTCCCTGCTGCTGGCCTCGGTGGTCAGCCTGGGCGGGGGCGTCATCCGCGACATCATCATCAACGCCGGCCCGCCCGCGGCCTTCACTAACCCGGCGTACCTGACGCCTCCGCTGCTCGCCACGGTGCTCGTGTATTTCCTGTTCTCGAGCTTCCAGCGCTACACCTCTCTGCTGGTCCTGTTCGACGCCGGCGGCCTGGCGCTGTTCTGTATCACCGGCGCCCTCACGGCGCTGTCCGCGGGGATGCACCCTATTGCGGCGGTACTCCTCGGGGTCACGACGGCGGTGGGCGGCGGCCTGTTGCGGGACATCACCGCCAATGAGGTGCCTCAGCTGTTCGATCCGAAGGACCTCTATGCGCTGCCTGCGTTCGCCGGGGCGGCCCTGACGGTCCTCCTGTCCGTCACGGGGACCTTCAACGCGGTGACTGCAGGTGCCGTGGCCGCCGTCGTTTTCGCCTTCCGCGTCACCGCCTGGCGGCGCCACTGGCACGTTCCGCTGGCGGTCCGCGGCTGGCACCGCCTGGGACTGGACACGGCGGAAAGTGGAGCCAGGGATTAGCTAGGATAAGACCCATGACTGACATGTTCCTCGAGAAATTCCGCGCGCTTGTTCCGAAGTATCTCGAAGACGAATGGCAGGAAGATGACGGGCTGCCGGCAGGCGAGCTGGATGCGGCCCTCGCCGAGCACCAGTTCCAGGTCCCGCTGGTATTGCGCGAATTCTATGTGGCCCTTGGCGGCTGCGAGGACCTCATGGAGGCCTACCACTACTTCTGGGATCCCGAAGAGCTCGAAGTTGACGACGAGGGCTTCCTGATGTTCCTTGAGGACGAGGAAGAACAGTTCACCTGGGGCTTCCGCGTGGGCGACCTCAGCGTCCCGGACCCCATTGTGTGGCGCCGCAACAACTCCCGTGGCCAGTGGAAGAGCGAAGAAGGAACCTTCTCCGAGTTTGTCTTCGACATGTTCGAGTGGGCCTTCAACGACGAAGAAGAGGACTAGGCCGCCCCGCCCGGTTCAGGCCGTTTCCAGCTCGACGCGCAGCAGCCGCAGGCCATCCCTGATTCTGGACTTGACCGTCGGCAAGGGGGCCGCCAGCCGTTCGGCAACTTCCCGGTACGTCAGGCAGCCGAAGTAGGCCAGCGCGATCGATTCGCGCTGGAGCGCAGGCAGCGCGGATATGGAAGCCAGCAGGGCTCGGGATTCGATCCTTCCCGCGACGGTCTCGGCCACCTCGTCATGGGCAACAACGTGCGAGGCCGAAGCCCAGCGTTCGTCGCGGTTTGTGCTGCTTTGGTATGACCTGACCCTGTCCACGGCCCGCCGGTGTGCGATAGTCATGAGCCATCCCAACGGGCTGCCGAGCGCGTGGTCGAATTTGCCGGCATCCTGCCAGACGCCCAAGAAAATCTCCTGGGTGACCTCTTCGCTGAGCCCCGGATCCACCAGGACCCTGCGCACCAGTCCGTGGACCCGGGCGGAGGTCCGCCGGTAGAAGTCCGTGAAGGAATCCGGATCACCCTGCGCGGTGGACCGGAGGAGCCCGGCGAGGACTTCCTGCTCGGGATCGGCGTCGAACGCGGCGCCGGCGTCCGGGTGCCCCGCGTCTTCGTCTCCGGCGTCGGAGTGTCCGGCCGTGGCGTCGAGGTCTACAAGGTGCCCGGCTGCCGCCAGCGGGGCCGGCCTGTCCAGTTCAAAAGTGTTCATCGTGCCCTCGCATCAGGAACCGGCGAGAACGCACGTTCTCAGGCCTATGAACTAATATAGAGAACGAACGTTATCCACGCAAGCCCGACCTGGAGGAAATCAGGAATGACCAACCCCGCAACCATCGTCGCGGCCGCTGGGCTGCCGCCGTCGGCTGCGGATCTCGCAGCAAGGGCCCGGGTGATCGAGGCAGCAGCCGGCCTTTTCTATGCCCGGGGCATCCATGCTGTGGGGATGGACGAGTTGCGGACGGCATCGGGGATCCCGCTCAAGCGGCTGTACCGGCTCTTTCCGTCGAAGGATGCCATCGTGGAAGCGGTCCTGCTCGACTGGCGGCGTGCGTGGTCTGCCGGTATCGGCGCTGCGGTTGATGCGGCCGTCGAGCCGAGGGAACGGTTGCTGGCAATCTACGACTTCCTGGCCGGCTGGTTCGCCTCCGAGGGCTTCCGTGGGTGCGCGTTCATCAATTCCTTCGGCGAGCTTGGCGTCACATCGGGGCGCGTGGCCGAAATCGCCCGGGAGCAGAAGGCAGGCTTCCAGGAGTTCGTCTTCTTACTTGCCTCCGAGGCGGGGGCGCCGCCCGGCCTCGCGCCGCAGCTTGCCATCCTGGCCGAGGGCGCCATCAGTACGGCGGCCATCTTAGGCACCGTGGAACCGGCCCGGCACGCGCGCGCGGCGGCAGAAGTCCTCATCTCTGCCGCCCTTCCGTCACAGCCTTTGTGAAGTTCTAGCTCTACCCTGTAGACAACATGACAATTTTGTCATAGTCTCATTCATGGGTTCACTAAATGCCTCCGGTGGATCTGATGCGAACGGAGAAATGGCCCCGGTTCGACACAACGGATGACTCGTAACGTTGTGAGGAACCGGGGCCATTCCGTTTAATCGGATGAGCCCGGGCCGAGACCCGCTAGCTGGCATTTTCGCTAGTTCGTCGGGGGTCTGAGCGCGGTGGCCGGACCCCGGGACATGCCCCGCGCCGGGGCCAGCGGGTGGACATAGTGCCGTTATGCTCAATCCCGGGTCCGAAGAATGGGCATGTCCCCCGAGGACTGGACACCGGCCCAAAGGGACATGCCCCGCGCCGGGGCCAGCGGGTGGACATAGTGTCAATATGCCCAGTCCCGGGTCCGAAGAATGGGCATGTCCCCCGCGGCGCGGAACGGTCCAGGCTCCGTCTGACCCCCGACGAACTAACGAAAATGACTGCTAGCTGGCGCGGTCCACTACGGCCAGCGCGAAGTTGGCCAGCGAGGTCTTGACCACTCCCTCGGGAAGCGGGGCGAGGGCGGCAATCGCCTCGTCGGCCCAGGCCCGGGCCACCACCCAGGATTCCGCCGTGACGGGATGCTCGCGCAGGCCCGCGACGGCGGCGGCCAGCGCCTCGTCGGAGCTGAGGTCACCGTCAATAAGCTTCAGGAGTTCGACGGCGGACCGGTCGCCGCTTTCGGCGGCCTTCCGCAGCAGCAGAACGGGTAGCGTCGGCACCCCTTCGCGCAGGTCGGTGCCCGGGGACTTGCCGGACTTGACCTTGACGCCGGTGACGTCGATGACGTCGTCGGCGAGCTGGAAGGCCACGCCCACCTTCTCGCCGTACTCAACCAGCATCGGCTCGTAGGCCTCATCGGCGCCGGAGAAGATCGCGCCGAGCTGTCCGGAGGCCGCCACCAGCGAGCCGGTCTTGTCCGCGATGACGGACAGATAATGCTCCACCGGATCCTCGTCCGGGCGCGGACCCACAGTTTCGTGCAGCTGGCCCAGGCAGAGCCGTTCAAAGGTCCGGGCCTGGATGCCGAGCGCGCGGGAACCGAGCTCGGACACCAGGATGGAGGCCCGGGCAAAGATCAGGTCGCCGGTCAGGACGGCCACCGAGTTACCCCAGACCTCATGCGCCGTGGGGGCGCCGCGGCGGAACGGCGCGGAATCCATGACGTCGTCGTGATAGAGCGTCGCCAGGTGGGTCAGTTCCACCACGACGGCGGCCTGCACCACGGCCGGCCGGGAGGCGTCGCCGAGGTGGGCGCAGAGCAGGGTCAGCAGCGGCCGGATGCGCTTGCCGCCGGCTTCCACGAGGTGGCGCGACGTTGCGTCAGCCAGCGGATCCGAGTTGGCGATGGCTTCGCGGAGCTTCTTCTCCACGCGCGCCAGGTTGGTGGTGATCGCGGGGCCCAGTTCGGGGTCCCCCGCGATCGCGGCGAAGCCGGCCGGCAGCTGCAGCCCGGTGGCGATGGCGGTGGTGTTCAGATCGGGTTCAGAGCTCGGCAGGCCGTGTCCGGCGTGCGTCCAGCTGTGGTCTGCGGAGTTGGTCACGGGTTAACCCTAACTTTTGTTGCGGAATCCGCGGAGTTGGTGCCGGGGCGCGATGAGCCGCCCGTGCCGGACAGGGCCTGGGTGGACAGAGCCTGGTTGGACAGAGCCTGGTTGGACGGGGCCTGGGTGGACGGGGCCTGGGTGGACAGGGCCTGGGTGGACGGGGCCTGGTTGGACAGAGCCTGGGTGGACGTGGCCTGGTTGGACAGAGCCTGGTTGGACGTGGCCGGGACCAGCGATTCCAGGACCCGGATCACGCGGTCCTCGAAGCCCTTGGCGGCGGGATCGGTGAGGTTGGCCAGCAGCCGCACCACAAAGCGCATCAGTACGGGGATGGGCATGCCCGTCCGGAGGGCCAGTTTCATGACAGCCGGTTTGCCGATCAGCGCGGCGAAGGCGCGGCCCAGGGTGAAGTGCGATCCCCACTGATCCCGCACATAGTCCGCGTACCGCGAGAGGTGCGCGTCGGCGTCGGCCCCGGTCCAGCCGGCGGAGGCCGAGCGGGCGGCGCCGTCGATGATGAACTCGGCCGCGAAACGGGCGGACTCCATGGCATACGAGATGCCCTCGCCGTTGAACGGGGAGACCATGCCGCCCGCGTCGCCGAGCAGCAGCAGTCCGGGCGAGTAGTGCGGGGTGCGGTTGAAGCCCATCGGCAGCGCGGCGCCGCGGATCTCGCCCACCTGGTTTTCGGGGGTGAAGCCCCACTCGGCGGGCATTCCGGCGGTCCATTCGCGCAGGACCTGCTTGTAATCGAGCTTGCCGAATTCTTTGGAGGAGTTCAGGATGCCCAGGCCCACATTGGAGGTGCCGTCGCCGACGCCGAAGACCCAGCCGTAGCCGGGCAGCAGCTTCCCGTCGCGGCCCAGAGAGCCGGCGCGGGCCCCGCGCCGAGCGCCCCGGCCGTGGGAAGCCGGTGAACGGAGCTCCAGCCAGCCTTCCATCCACTCGTCGTTGTGGCGCGGGCTGGTGAAGTAGGTGCGGACGGCCACGCCGAGCGGGCGGTCGTCGCGCTTCCGGATGCCCAGCGACACGGCGGTGCGGCTGGAGTTGCCGTCCGCGGCGAGGACCACGTCGGCGGCGAAGTCGCGGGTTTCGCCGGTCTTGCGGCCGGACTCGTCCAGCAGGGCGGCGCGGACTCCGGTCACCCGGCCGTCCTCGGAGCGGAGGGCTTCGGTGACGCTGTGGCGTTCCAGCACGACGGCGCCGGCGGACTGGGCGTGCCGGGCCAGTTCCTCGTCGAATCCCAGCCGGGTGCGGATCAGGCCGTACTGCGGAAAATCGGAGACCTCGGGCCAGGGAAGTTCGATGCTGCGGCCGCCGGCGATCAGCCGCAGGCCCTTGTTCCGCCGCCAGCCGTCCGCTTCAGGGTGCGGCAGGCCGAGCTTCTGGATTTCGCGGACGGCCCGCGGGGTGAGGCCGTCGCCGCAGACCTTCTCGCGGGGGAAGCTGGTCTTCTCCAGCACCGTGACGTCAAGGCCCGCCTGCGCCAGGTAGTACGCAGCAGTGGACCCTGCCGGACCTGCTCCGACGATCAGTACATTCACGGCGGCTGTCTTCTATCGCGCGGGTCGGGTGATGTTGCGGCGCAGCTTCGCCACCGGTCCGGTGTGGGCGGCCAGCGCCGCGGCCGCCTTGGCGGGATCACTTGCGGGGCCGGCCAGCGGCTTTTGGGCGCGGTGCACGGCGACGATGCCGCCGCTGAGGTTGCGGTAGGAGACCTTGTCCCAGCCGGCTTCCTGCAGCCAGGCCGCGAGGTGGTCCTGGTCCGGCCAGGCGCGGATGGACTCGGCGAGGTAGACGTAGGCGTCCGGGTTGGAGGAGACCTTGACGGCGATCGCGGGCAGCGCGCGCATGAGGTATTCGGTGTACATGGTGCGCCACAGTGGGACCACGGGCTGGGAGAACTCGGCGATGACCAGCTTGCCGCCGGGCTTGGTGACCCGGAGCATCTCGGCCAGGGCCTTCTTCGGCTCGTTGACGTTGCGCAGGCCGAAGGAGATGGTGCTGGCGTCGAAGGTGTTGTCCGCGAACGGCAGGCGGGTGGCGTCACCGGCGATGAAGTCGATGTCGGGGCGGCGGCGCTTGCCGACCTTGAGCATGCCCAGCGAGAAGTCGCAAGCGATCACGTCGACGCCGGCGTCGGCATACGGTTCGCTGGAGGTGCCCGTGCCGGCGGCGAGATCGAGCACCCGCTGTCCGGCCTTCACATCCATGGCTTCGACCACAACCTTGCGCCAACGGCGCGTCTGGCCCATCGACAGGACATCGTTGACGACGTCGTATTTGGGGGCGACGTCGTCAAACATCGTGGCTACTTCGTCCGGACGCTTATCCAAGGATGCTCGGTTCACCCTGCCATTGTCTCAAATGTTCGGCGCACCCACTAACCACGCCCTGATCAGCGGTTGAACACCATCTGGACCGGCCCGCGGGCGCGGCGGGAGTAATGTTGTCCCATCATGACCAGCGCGATCCGTACCCGAATTGTCAGGACTCTGACACTCCCCCTCGATGCAGAATCTTTTCCCGGGGGGCTGCCGTCGTTTCTGGTCCGGGACGACCTCCTCTGCTGGACCCGCCGCGAAGCCGGCCTCGTGGGCTTCGGCGAGATCGCCCGGTTCACCGCCACCGGCCCCGAGCGTTTCCTCGAAGCTGACATCTGGTGGCGCCACCTGGTCATCGAGGCCGCCATCACCGATTCGGTGGACTGTCCCGGCACCGGCCCCGTCGCCTTCGGCTCCTTCGCCTTTTCCAAAGTTTCCGCGCATGCCTCACGGCTGATCGTTCCCGAAATCGTGGTGGGCCTGCGCGACGGCACGGCCTGGCTCACCCAGTTGACGTTCGACGACGGCCACCTCACCGAAGCGGGGGCGCGCGCCGCGCTGGACCGCTGGCTGGGGACGCCCGGCGTCGTGCCCGGTGCGGACGGCACCGCAGTTGAGAGTCCGAGTGTTGAGAGCCCGACGTCGGCAGCCAGCACCGCCGGGAACGGCACCTCCGGGACCGTGGCAGCGGAGCCGGGTGGCGCCGTCGTACGCCCCCTCCCGTTGGCTGCCGGGGCGACCCTGTCCACCGGCTCACTGAGTGAAGCGGACTGGATGGCGGCCGTAGGTGCCGGTGTCGCGGAAATCCGCACCGGTGCACTGGAAAAGCTCGTGCTGGCCCGCGACATCGTCGCCACCGTCCCGGACGGCGTGAATGCCGCGGAAATCCTTCGCCAGCTGGCCGCGCGCTACCGCGAATGCTGGACCTACGGCGTCGACGGCCTGGTGGGTTCCACCCCGGAGATGCTGATCCAGGTGGAGGGCCGCACGGCGCAGGCCCGCGTCCTGGCCGGCACCCTGGACCGCCGCGACGCCGAGGGAATGGCCGGCTCGCCGCTCGAGTTCGCCGAGCGGGTTCTCGGCGGCTCCGAGAAGCAGCGCCACGAACACCACATCGCCATCCAGTCGCTCACCACCCAGTTGGCCCCGTTCTCGGAGGCGATGAACGCCCACAGCGAACCGTTCATCCTGGAACTGCCCAATGTGTGGCACCTGGCCTCGGACGTGAAGGCGGAGCTGACCGAGGTGGAGGGCCATGTCCCCACCTGCCTCGCCCTGATCAACGCGCTGCACCCGACGGCGGCCGTGTGCGGCACCCCCACCACGGTGGCCGGCGCCCTGATCCGCAAGCTCGAACACCTCGACCGCGGTCCCTACGCCGGCCCGGTCGGCTGGCTCGACGCGGCCGGCAACGGCGAATGGGGCATCGCACTGCGCGGCGCGGTCATCGAATCCCCGGAAACGGTGCGGCTCTACGCCGGCTGCGGCATCGTGGAGGGTTCCGTGCCCGAAGCCGAGCTCGCCGAGACCTGGGCCAAGTTCCGGCCGATGCTGGAGTCCCTCGGCATCAGCAGCTGAGCGGGGTGCGGCCCGGTGCGCTGGGTCCGAGCCGGTGCGCTGGGTCCGGCCCGGTGCGTGAATCCGGGATTTCAGAAACCTGGACATGCGGACGCCTTGCATTTGACCCCCAATTAGTTATCCAATAGTGAAACTTAGTTTTCTGTGACGCACATCTCGTATTCGGCGATACACTATAAGCCGACTAAGTCACGCCTGTTCCTGCAACAAAAGGTAAGAAAATGCAGATCTCCCGTTCACTCCTGAGCACCTCCACGCTCAAGGCAGCCACTGTGCTCGCCGTCGGCGCCCTGGCGCTCTCCGCCTGCACCAATGCCTCTGAAACCGGAACATCCGGCGCGGCTGCTCCGTCCGGCAGCGCCAAATCCAGCTTTGACCCCACCACCGTTCAGACGGACGACGCTCTGGCGGCCATGGTGCCGGCGGACATCAAGTCGAAGGGCACGCTGACGGTGGGTTCCGACACCAGCTACGCCCCCGCGGAATTCCTCGGCACCGACGGCCAGACCCCCGTGGGCTACGACGTCGACATCGCCAAGGCGATCGGCGCCACCCTGGGGCTGAAGGTTCAGGTGCAGACGTCCGAATTCACCGGGATTCTTCCGGCCCTCGGCCCGAAGTACGATCTCGGCATCTCCTCGTTCACCATCAATCCGGAGCGACTCGGCGCGGTGAACATGGTCAGCTACTTCAACGCCGGCACCGCCTGGGCCGTGCAGAAGGGCAACCCGAAGAAGGTTTCACTGGATGACCTCTGCGGCAAGTCCGTCGGCGTGCAGACCGGTACTGTCCAAGAAGATCCGGATCTGTCGGACCGCAACAAGAAGTGCACCGCGGACGGCAAGCAGCCCATCAACATCGTGACGCTCAAGAACCAGACGGACATCACCACCCGCCTGGTCAACGGCAGCGTCGATGCCATGGCGGCTGATTCGCCCATCACTGGCTACGCCATCACCCAGACCAACGGCCAGATCGAAAAGATCGGCGACGTCTACGATTCCGCTCCGCAGGGGATCGCCGTGGCCAAGTCGGACATGGCCCTGGCCGACGTCGTCCAGAAGGCCGTCGCCAAGCTCATGGAGAACGGCTCCTACAAGAAGATCCTGGAAGGCTGGGGCAACGCCGAGGGCGCCATCACCAAGTCCGAGGTCAACCCGGCGGCCGGATCTTGAGTCTTCCAGCAACCGGCCGCCAATCAGGTGCAAAGATGGGCAGTCAGCAGGAAAACCCTGAAGCTCCGGTAGTGCTGAACGATCCGGTGCCCGTTCGGCATCCGGGCCGGTGGATCAGCGCCATCATCATCCTTGGTGTCCTCGCCCTGTTCCTGCAGAGCCTGGTCACCAACCCCAACTTCCGCTGGGACATTGTGGGGACCTACATCCTCGACACCAAGGTGGTGCAGGGCGTCGGCTGGACGCTGCTGCTGACGGCGGCCGCGATGGTGCTGGCCATTGTCCTTGCCATCCTCCTGGCGTTCATGCGCCAGTCGGAGAACCCGGTGTTCCGCTGGTCCAGTTGGGCCTGGGTCTGGTTCTTCCGCGGCACTCCGGTGTACACGCAGTTGGTCTTCTGGGGCCTGATCTCCGTCCTGTATCCCAAGATCACCGCCGGCATCCCGTTTGGACCCGAGTGGTTCGCCGTGGATACGAGCACCGTCATCACAACAACGGCGGCGGCCATCCTGGGCCTGGGCCTGAACGAGTCAGCCTACCTGGCGGAAATTTTCCGGGCCGGCCTCAAGTCAGTGGACCGCGGCCAGGAGGAAGCCGCCGAGGCCCTGGGCATGGGCAAGACCAAGATCATGTGGCGGATCATCCTGCCGCAGGCTATGCGGGTGATTGTGCCGCCCACCGGCAATGAAACCATCGGCATGCTGAAGACCACGTCCCTTGTCCTGGCCGTGCCGTTCACGCTGGATCTGACGTTCGCCACGAACACCCTGGCCAACAGGACTTACCTGCCGGTACCGCTGCTGATCGTGGCAGCTATCTGGTACCTAGTAATCACCAGCGTTCTCATGGTGGGCCAACACTTCATCGAGGCCTACTACGGCAAGGGAGTGGACAACCTTGCTCCGGCCACGATCAATCCGGCGGCCGCCAAAGCCGCCGGCGCAGCGCCGAGCGCTGCAGCTGGGCCGGCGTCGAAGATGAACTTCCCCGAGGAGGAGGCAAAATGACGATCACCGCTGAGAAACCGCTGGTGCGGATTGAGGGCCTCCACAAGTTCTACGGCCGCCACCATGTGCTGCGCGGGATCGATCTGGAGGTCAACAGGGGCGAGGTGTCCGTGGTGATCGGCCCGTCCGGTTCCGGCAAGTCCACCATGCTGCGGTGCGTGAACCTGTTGGAGACCATCAGCGCGGGGCGTGTCTCCGTGGGCGACCAGCTGATCGGTTACCGGGAGGTCAACGGCCGGCTCCATGACCTGAAAACGAAGGACATCGCGGCCCAGCGCCGCGAGATCGGGATGGTGTTCCAGCGCTTCAACCTTTTCCCGCACAAGACAGCCCTCTACAACATCATGGAGGCACCGGTCCAGGTCAAGGGCCAGTCCCGGGATGCCGCACGGAAGAGGGCCATGGAACTGCTGGACCGCGTGGGGCTGTCGGACCACGCCGCCCACTACCCGTCGCAGCTTTCCGGCGGGCAGCAGCAGCGGGTGGCAATCGCCCGTGCCCTGGCCATGGATCCGGAGCTTATGCTCTTCGATGAACCCACCTCCGCGCTGGACCCTGAGCTGGTTGGCGACGTCCTGAACGTCATGAAGGACCTCGCCCAGTCCGGCATGACCATGATTGTGGTGACCCACGAGATCGGATTTGCCCGAGAAGTGGGCGACCGCCTGACGTTCATGGATGGCGGTGTGGTGGTGGAATCCGGTGATCCCCAGGAAATTCTGGCAAACCCGAAGCATCCCCGCACCAGGGAATTCCTCAGCCGGGTCCTGTAGGCCACAGGTTTCCCCGGGCGACGCGCAAAAGCCCTGGCGCTGCTGGAATTCCGGTAGCGCCAGGGCTTATGCGCGTCGCGGACGGGTTTGCGCGTCGCGGACGGGTTTGCGCATCGCGGACGGGTTTGCGCGTCGCCTTCACCGGGCGGAGCGGGCACGACGCCGGGGCACGCCCGCCGCTGCCAGCTTCCTTTCGAGTAGCCCGGCTGCGATCAAATCGGCCCAGACCAGGCGGACCATGCCGTTTCCCAGTGCCCGGATCCGGTTCTCCCTGTCCTTTTCGTCGACGACGGCCTGAGACGCGGTCCGGCCGTTCAGATAGTCGGGCTTGACGTACTTTTCGACGCCGTCAAACTCGCCGGCAACCCGAACGCCGTTCCAGTAGTAGTCCGTGTAGCCGACGAGTCCTGAACCATCGCGAAATTCGTACTGGAGTTCCGGCACCGGGAACCCTGCTGCCCATATGAGGGCCCGGCCGTAGGACTCGCCGGCCGAGCCGGACCGCGGATCGGCAAACTCCACTGCCCTCCGGATCCGCCGCGCGGCAGCCATAGTGTAATTGCCCTCGATTCCGGCCAACAGCATTTCCTTTGTGAGGGCTGGCAGGCGCTGCGCAACGTCCGGCTTGAGCACATGGTCCAGGGGCACCACTGCCTCGATAAACGGTGAGAAGGCGGCAAGATCCAGCACTGTGCGGACTCTGCCGGTCACCAGGAGCCCGTCCCGCCGCACGCACGTCGAGCCGGCCGGAGGAGCGTAGTGCCGCAGCACCCCCGCACGGGAGCGTCCGCCGTCGTTCTGCAGGGTCAGGGCGTGCACGGGGCGCCGGAATCCGATCGTCGGAATTCTCCACACAGAAGCGGCGGAGTGCCGGGCAAAGATGGTCGGAGCCACAAAGGTCTCCGCGGCCGCACTGACCCGGACCCGGTACTGGTCCCAGGGATGCAAAGCGCGCCAGACACCGCCGTCGACGTAGACACCCTGGCGCACCCGGAACAGTGCGCCCGAACGGCAGCGGCTGGCCAGCTCCTTGGGGGTCAGCCCTTGTTGGATGTGCTCGCGGGTGAGGATCAACTTTGGCAGTTCGGTCATGGAACGAAGATCGCAGGCTATCGGCGGCCGCACCATGCCGAAGGGGGTCCATGTGGACAACCCGACGCGCGGCGCTCCCTATTCTGCGCGGCGCTTCCCGTTCTGCGACACGCAAAATACCTGACGCGGCGGGAATTCAAGCCGCGCAGGGTATTTTCCGCGTCGCCAGGCACAAAGCGCGTCGCTGGGCGGGTGCCGCGTCGCCAGGAGGAAGGCGGGTCGCCAGGGCTACTCCGCGGCCAGCACTCCGGTCACGGCAGCGCCCACCGCGGACTTGATCCGAGCGTGCAGCTTCCGCAGGCTGCGCCGGTCGGTTCGCACCTCGATGATGCGGCGGCCCTCCCAGGGCTCCGCCAGCGCCTCGGCGAGCCCCGACGTCGTGCTGACCGAGCGGTGGGCGACGCCGTACGCCGCCGCGAGTGCCGCAAGGTCCACGGACTGCGGGGTCCCGAAGAGCCGTTCGACGGCGTCGCCGTAGCGCCCGGTTGCCTCCACGGCCCCGTGCTCAAGCAGCCCGAAGATGGCCCCGCCGGCGTCGTTCAGCACCACGATCCGGAGCGTCGGCTCGGCTTCCCCGGCGCCGAGCAGCAGCCCGCCGGCGTCGTGCAGGAAGGTGACGTCGCCCATCAGCACCGTGGTTTCCTGCTGGTCGCCCAGGGCGATGCCGGTGGCCGTGGCGATGGTACCGTCGATCCCGGCCAGGCCGCGGTTGGCGAAGACCGTGGCGAGCGGTTCCGGTGCGGGCCAGCCTGCCAGGTCCACGTCGCGGATACCGTTCGAGGAGCCGAGGACCAGCTGCCCCTTCGAGTGAGCCCAGACCAAGGCACCCACGGACGGCCCGGTGGCGGCGGTTCCAGCGAGGACGAGGTCGACGGCGTGCTGCGCGGCGGCCCCCGCCAGGAGCCAGGCATCAAGCCAGGCCGGGGAGCCGCGGCCGGCAAAGTCGGCAAGATCAGCCAGGGTCTCGAGCGGAAGCTCGGTGCGGCGGCCGGGCTCGTACCAGGCCACCGGAACGGGCTGGTACAGGGCCGAGGGAACGTCGGCCCGGGCCAGCAGGGCGCCAACGGGCCGGGACAGGGTGGGTCGGCCAAACAGCACCACCCGCTCGATCGGCTGCGGGGAGTCCGGGCCAAAATGCTCCAGCAGCAGCCGGTAGGGTCCCACCGCATTCGGCCCGAACCGGGCGTTGGAGGACGGCTCGGCCAGCAGCGGCAGGCCGTGGGCGCGGGCGAAGGCCTCGGCCACCGGGCCGGCGTCGTGACCGGCGAGCACCACGGTGCGGCGCTCCGGCAGGCCGGCCGAGGCGGGCGGGAAATCGAGGGCCAGCGGCCCTTGGGCTGCACGGTAGATCCGGCGGCCGGACTCGGCGGGAAGTCCCTCGCCGGGTCCCGGAACGAGCGGGTCGCGGAAGGCCAGGTTGAGGTGAACGGGTCCGGGCGGGGTGTCCTCAAAAGCACCGGAGGCCGCGCTCAGGGCGGTCTCGACGGCGCGCCGCGGATCGCTGCCGGCGGGTACATCTGCGGCGAAGCGCACGTGGTCGCCGAAGAGGTCCAGCTGCACCGTGGTCTGGTTGGCGCCGGTGCCGCGGAGTTCCTCGGGCCGGTCGGCCGAGATGACCACGAGGGGCACCGCGGCGTGGTTGGCCTCCATGACGGCCGGCATCACATTCCCGACGGCGGTCCCGGAGGTGGTGAGCACGGCCGCGGGCGTCCCTGTGGCGAGGGCCAGGCCGAGGGCCGTGAAACCGGCGTCGCGTTCGTCGATCCTGACCAGCAGCTCCACCAAGCCGGCGGCGTCGGCCTCGGCCAGGGCGTAGGCCATCGGGGCGGAGCGCGAGCCGGGCGCCACCACCACGTAGCGCACGCCGGAGTCCAGCAGCGTGGCGACGGCGGTCCGCGCGGCGTCCAGCGCGCTCAATCCGTTGGGGCCCGGGTCCGCCGGACTCACATGTTCTCCGGCGTCTCGATGCCGAGCAGTTCCAGGCCGCCGGAGAGCCTGCGCAGCACCAGAGCGCAGAGCGCCAGCCGCGATTCGCGGACCGAATCCTCGGACTTCAGCACGGGGCACTGGTCGTAGAAGGAGGTGAAGAGCTGCGCGAGCTCGAAGAGGTAGGCGCACAGCCGGTGCGGCTCGAGCACCTCGCCCACCTTGCTCAGCGTGGCGCCGTATTCGAGCAGGTGCAGTGCCAGTGCGCGTTCGGCGGGTTCGACGACGGCGATCGCCGTTGCCGGGATCCCGCCGTCGGAGTCGGTTCCGTCAGTTTCGGTCCCGGCGCCGAAGCCGGTTCCGGCGGTATCGGTTCCGGCGGTATCGGTTCCGGCGGTATCGGTTCCGGCGGTATCGGTTCCGGCGGTATCGGTTCCGGCGGCGGGATGCTCGAGCACCCCGGCCTTGCGCAGAATGGAGCGGATCCTCGCGGCGGCGTACTGCACGTAGGGCCCGGTGTTGCCGCTCAGGGCAAGCATCCGGTCGAAGTCAAAGACGTATTCGGTGTCGTGGCCCACGGAGAGGTCCGCGTACTTGACGGCGCCGATCCCCACCTGGCGTGCGGTCACGGCGCGCTCCTCCTCGGTGAGCTCGGGCCGGCTGGTGTCGATGACGGCGCGGGCGCGGTCCACAGCCTCCTCCAGCAGGGCCATCAGCTTCACCGGGGCGCCGGAGCGGGACTTCAGGATCTTCCCGTCCTCGCCCAGCACGTTGCCGATCTGTACGTGTACGGCCTCGACGGTGTCCGGGAGCCAGCCGGCGTCGCGGGCCGTGGCCATGACCATGCGCAGGTGGACGTTCTGCGGCGCACCCACAACGTAGAGGACACGGTCGGCCTCGAGCTCGCGGACCCGGTAGCGGATGGTGGCGAGGTCGGTGGTGCCGTAGCCGTAGCCGCCGTCGGACTTGCGGATGATGAGCGGCTGCGGCTGGCCGTCGCGGCCGGTGAACCCGGCGGGGAAGGTGCAGAGAGCGCCGTCGCTGACCCGTGCGACTCCGCTGTCCTCGAGTTCCTGGCACAGGCGTGCCAAATCGGCGTCGTACGAGCTTTCGCCGGCGATGTGGTCGTCGGTGAGGCTGATGCCCAGCATGGCGTAGATGGCGTTGAAGTAGCGTTTCGACTGGGCCACCAGCCGCTGCCAGACCGCGAAGGTCTCGGCGTCGCCGCCTTGCAGGGCCACCACCCGGAGCCGGGCGCGGGTGGCGAAACCGTCGTCGTCGGCGGCCGAGTCGTCGAACTTGGCGCGGGCCGCCTGATAGAAGGCGCTGGGGTCATCGACCAGCAGCGCCGCCGCCGGGGAATCCTCGCCGATCTCCAGCCAGTGCTCCACCAGCATGCCGAACGGCGTACCCCAGTCGCCGATGTGGTTCTGCCGGATGACGGTGTCCCCCAGCGCCTCGAGCACCCTGACGATGCTGTCGCCCACCACCGTGGTGCGCAGGTGCCCCACGTGCATCTCCTTGGCGACGTTCGGCGAGGAATAGTCGACGACGACGCGGCGGGCCTCTGCCTGCCGCGCGGCCGGGGCGCCCGGAGCTTCGGCACTGCGGGACTCGGTGTTGAGCAGCTCTTCGATCCAGGTGCCGTCGAAGGTGAGATTGATGAAGCCTGGGCCGGAGATTTCCACCGCGGTGCAGATGCCGTCCAGTTCGAGGGCTTCGACAATCCGCGCGGCGGCGTCCCTCGGCAGCGTGCCGAGCTTCTTGGCCAGGGCCATGGCGGCGTTGATCTGGATGTCCGCGAACTGCGAGGGCCTGATCACCGGATCCGTCCCGCGGTACTCTTCGCCGAACGCGCTGGCAATCGCTGCCTGGACTCTGGGGACAACCAATTCGGCCGGATTATTCACACTGTTCAAAATATCAGTTCCCCAACCCTCGTAACCCCCGGCGCTCCCTCACCTCCCGCCCCCACAAGCAACGCGGGGTCACATCGCGCCCATAATGGCCCCCAACATGGGCCGGATCTGACCCCGCGTTGCGGTGAACAAGCCTTGAACTCCGGAGCGAAGCGGCCCCGAGGCAGGGGCGGCGAGGCAGGGGTCCGTGGCCAGGGAGCCGCGCGGCGGTTCGGTCAGATTTTCGTTGCCCGCAGACGCAGCGCGTTGGTGATCACGCTGACGGAGGACAGCGCCATCGCGGCGGCAGCGACGATCGGTGAGAGCAGCAGGCCGAAGGCTGGGTAGAGAATGCCTGCAGCGAGCGGGATTCCGGCAGCATTGTAGATGAACGCGAAAACAAGGTTTTGCCGGATGTTAGCCATGGTGGCTTCGGAGAGCTTCCTGGCCCGCACGATTCCGGTCAGGTCCCCCTTCAGCAGCGTAATTCCGGCGCTCTCGATCGCCACGTCGGTTCCGGAACCCATGGCGATGCCGACGTCGGCCGCGGCCAGGGCGGGTGCGTCGTTGACGCCGTCGCCGGCCATGGCGACGATCCGGCCCTCGGCGCGCAGCCGCTCGACGACGGCGCTCTTGTGATCGGGCAGCACCTCCGCCTCGATCTCGGTGATCCCCAGCCGCCGGGCGACCGCTTCGGCCGTGGTGCGGTTGTCGCCGGTGAGCATGACAACGCGGACGCCTTCCTGCCGCAGGGCGGCCAGCGCGGCGGGTGTGCTTTCCTTGATCGGGTCCGCGATGGCGAGCACGGCGGCCGGAAGTCCGTCGATGCCGGCGAAGATGGCGGTCGCGCCGTCGGCCCGCAGTTCCTCGGCACGGCCGGCGAGGGCATCGGTCTGCACGCCTTCGGAGGCGAGGAATTTCGCACTGCCCAGCAGCACGCGCCGTCCCTCAACTGTTCCGGAGACACCCTTACCCAGCGGCGAGTCGAAGTCCTCGACCGCGGGAATGGTGATGCCGGCGCGTTGCGCGGCTTCGATGATGGCCAGGCCAAGCGGGTGCTCGGAGGCCTGCTCGACGGCGGCGGCCAGCCGCAGCACGTCCTGTTCCGCGAAGCCGTCGGCCGTCACAATCCCGGTGACGGAGGGCCGTCCCTCGGTCAGGGTCCCGGTCTTGTCGACGACGAGTGTGTCGATCTGTTCCATCCGTTCGAGGGCTTCGGCGTTCTTGATGAGCACGCCCAGACCCGCACCGCGTCCGACGCCGACCATGATCGACATCGGTGTGGCCAGGCCCAGGGCACATGGGCAGGCAATGATCAGCACGGAAACGGCCACGATCAGTCCGTGCGCCATCCGGGGTTCGGGTCCGGCCACTGCCCAGATGATGAATGCGGCCACGGAGATGGCGATGACGATCGGAACGAACCAGGAGGCGACCTTGTCGGCCAGGCCCTGGATCGGGGCACGGGACCGCTGGGCGGCGGCGACCATGGCGACAATGCGGGCCAGCATGGAGTCCCGGCCCAGTTTCTGAGCGCTGATGACCAGCGCCCCGGTCTGGTTGAGCGTGCCGCCGACGACGTGGTCCCCGGCGTGTTTGGTCACAGGCATCGATTCTCCGGTGACCAGGGATTCGTCGAGCGTGGAGCGCCCGTCCACCACGTCGCCGTCGACCGGGACCTTCTCCCCCGGCCGGACCCGGACCCGGTCACAGACCTGCAGCTGGCCGAGCGGCACTTCCTGTTCGACGCCGTCGGCCCCGATCCGCCGCGCGGTCTTGGGCGTCAGATCCAACAGGGCCTTGATGGCCCCGGAGGTCTGCTCCCGGGCGCGCAGCTCTAGCACCTGGCCGAGCAGGACCAGGACCACAATGACCGCGGCAGCCTCGAAGTAGACGTCGACGCTGCCGTCCATGGCCCGGAACGCCTCGGGAAAGGCGGACGGGACGAAGACGGCGGCCACGCTGTAGAGCCAGGCGACCCCCGTGCCGATTGCGATCAGCGTGAACATGTTCAGTTGCATGGTCCGGAGCGACGCCCAGCCGCGGACGAAGAAGGGCCAGCCGGCCCACAGCACCACGGGGGTGGCCAGAACGAACTGGATCCAGGCGGAGAGCCGCGGCGGCACCACTTCGTGCAGCTCGGGGATAAGGTGGCCGCCCATTTCGAGGATGACGACCGGGATCGTCAGGGCCAGGCCGGCCCAGAAGCGCCGGCTCATGTAACCGAGCTCGGGGTTGGGTCCGCTGCCGGCAGTGATGACCACCGGTTCCAGCGCCATCCCGCAGATCGGGCAGGAACCGGGGCTGGCCTGCCGGATTTCTGGGTGCATCGGACAGGTGTACTCGAGCTCCCCACCTTCCGACGGCGCCATTTCCGCTGACGCCACGCTGCCGGGCAGATACCGGTCCGGGTCCGCCACGAACTTGGCTTGGCACCCGGGCGAGCAGAAGTAGTACGGATGTCCCCGGTATTCGGTGTGGTGTCCGGCGGCGTGCGGGTCGACGGTCATCCCACAAACGGGATCCTTGACCTGCTCGGCCGTTGCGGCCCCGCGGTGGTGGTGTGCATCCTCGGTCATGATTAGTCCTCTGTCTGGGGCCGCGCCGCCTGTGGTCCGGGTTAGCGGACGACGGCGGGCCGGTAGCCGGCCGCTTCCCGGGCGGCAGGCCGCTGGTGACCTGGTTCGAGCTGGTCTACTCAACGCGGGTAGGAGATTTACGCGGAGTAAGCGGGTGCAGTGACGACTCTCTCCGGTACTCCTGAAACTATACCCCTAGGGGGTATCAGTCAAGTCCGCTCAGACTTGTGCGCACATACTCCCCAACATACGCTCCCTCATTTCCGGCCCCTGAACAGCAAACGCTCCCCCACATTCCGCCGTCGAAATGCGGAATGCGGAGGAGCGACGCCCCGGGAGAAGCAACGCGGGGTCACATCGCGCCCATAATGGCCCCCAACATGGGCCGGATGTGACCCCGCGTTGCTGTTAGTCGTCCGCGCGGTAGACCTGCACCACGGACGGACGCGGAGCGCGCGCCTGGCCCCGCTTCGGCGTCGTGCCGGCCCCGACGTAGTCCGGGAAGAAGGACAGCTGCGCATCAAAGGTGCCATCCTCGCCCGGGTGCTGCACGGAGACGAACACGGTGCGTTCCTCGTCGTGGATGATGGGCCCGCAGGTTTCGCCGTCGCGCGGGACGGCAAGGAACTGCTCCACCCGGCCGCGCTCGGCGCCGTCGAGCGTGACCTTGAACAGGCCGTCGGCCTTGCCGATGCCGGAGGGGGCGCCGTCGGTGGAGATCCAGAGGTTGCCCACCGAGTCGAACGCCAGGTTGTCCGGGCAGGAGATGGGCGAGACCTTGTCCACCGGGAAACCGGAGAAGTAGGTGACGTCGCCCTGGGCGGGGTCGCCGCAGACCATCAGCAGGTTCCAGCGGAACGCCGTGGCGGTCTGGTCGCCGGTCTCGGTGATTTCCACGATGTGGCCGTCGCGGTTGGCGTTGCGGGGGTTGACCTCGGTGGCGCCTTCCTTGCCGGGCTTGCCGCGGTCCGAGTTGTTGGTGCAGGCCACGTAGACCTTGCCCGTGTGCAGGCTGGGCTCGACGTCCTCGCAGCGGTCCATCTTGGTGGGGCCCACCTTGTCCGCGGCCAGCCGGGTGTACACGAGTACTTCTTCGACGGACATGCCTGCGACGGCGGACTTGCCGCCGACGACGAGCGGCAGCCATTCGCCGGAGCCGTCAAACCCGCCGTCGGAGGGCAGCGTGCCCTTGCCGTCGATCTCGGCCGCCGGGGAGTTCCCGGTGAACTTGGCGACGTAGAGATCCCCCGCGGACAGCAGGGTCATGTTGTGTTTGCGGTCGCCGGCTGTTGTTCCGGGACGGTACTTCTCTGCCGAGACGAACTTGTAGAGGTAGTCGAACCGCTCGTCGTCGCCGGAGTATGCCACCACGTGCCCGGACTCGGCCACGATCACGTTGGCGCCCTCGTGCTTGAAGCGGCCCAGGGAGGAGTGCTTCTTCGGCGTGGACTTGGGATCGAAGGGATCGACTTCCACGATCCAGCCGAAGCGGTTCGCCTCGTTCTCATACCCCGGGTTGCGGGTGTCGAACCGCGGATCGTCCAACTCCCACTTGCGGGCCGTCGCCTTCGAGGTCAGGCCGTAGCGCTTGTCACCGGCGGAAGTGCCCGGCGAGACGAAGTAGCCGTTGAAGTTCTCCTCGCCGGAGAGGATGGTGCCCCACGGGGTGGTGCCGCCGGCGCAGTTGCCGAGGGTGCCCAGAATGGTGCGGCCGGCCGGATCCGCCTTCGTCCGGACCAGCGGCGAGCCGGCCGCCGGGCCGGTCAGTTCGTACGCGGTGTTGTTCAGGTAGCGGCGGTTGAGCTTCGCGCCCCGCACGTACGCCCACGGCTTGTTCTTGTTCTTGCGTTCCAGCTCCACAACAGAGAGCCCGTGGGCGGCGGCGCCGATCGCGCGGACCTCCTCGGCGGGCATCGTGGCCGGGAACATGATGCTCTCGTTGGTGTATTCGTGGTTGGCGAACAGCACCGCGCGGCGGCCCTGGCTGCCGGGGAGTTCGAGGATGTCCGTGTAGTCGTTGTTGTAGCCGAACTGTCCGGCCTGGGCCGCGGCGGTCTGGCGCTGGAGGTCGAAGTCCGGTGTGTCCTTGAACAGCGGGTCGCCCCAGCGGATGACCGGCTGCCAGGTGAAGCCTTCCGGAACAGTGACGGCGTCGACGGCGGCGTCAACCGGCGCGATGGCGGTGAACTTGAGCCTGGACTTTCCGTAGCCGTTCTTGGCTGCCGGGGCGAGGCCCGGGCCGCCGTCGGCCACCGCAGACTCAGCGGAAGTCAGTGCTCCGCCGAACGCGACGGCGAGCGCGCCGGCGGCGCCGAAGCCCAGCGCCGCGCGGCGGGACATGGTGGCGGAGGCGATGTCGCGGAAGTAGCTGTTGGAGCTGGTGTTGCAGACCTCGCCGGAGCAGGCGTTGTCGCATTTCAGCGCGCAGGTGACGGCGCTGCGCTTGCCTTTGGTGTGGCCGAGCATCGGGAGCAGGGAAAACGTGCGTCCGGAAGAAACAGACATGGGGAGACCTTCCAAGGAGTGGACTGCGATCGTGCCCACCCTGTCAGCCGCGGACCACGCGGAGCCGTCTCCCCGGTGAAGTTCCGGTGAACTCGATGGTTTGGCCCGTGGCCAAGACGGCCAGCACGGCGGCCCCCGACGAAGCAGACCCCGTCGAAACCGGCCCCGCCTTTACCCCACCGTGTTTCCGTTCAGTTGGGTCACGTGGGCCACCCACGGAAAGACGAACTCGACCAGCGCCACCACCACGGCCGCGAGCAGCACCAGGGAAACGGCCGCCCGCAGCCAGAGGGGCCCGGGGAGCTGCCGGAATAGCCATGCATACATCTATTTGCCCTGTCCTTGTAGCTCAGCGAGCTGTTTTGCAATAGCTGCCGGCGGCCCGGCGCTGAGCGGCTGCCACGATTCGAAAACGGAATACGCGATGATGCGCTCCTCAGAGCCGAATCGCGGATTGCAGCTTGTCATGGTCATGATCCTGCTTGCCGGTTTGGCGTTCGGCTCGCCGGGCACCGGCAACAACACGTCCGTCCGGTCCGGCAGGACGATCTCCCCGTTGCGGTACACGTAGGTGTAGAAGGCGTCGGCTGTCTGAACATAGATCTTGTCCCCAGGCACCAGGGTGTGGATCTCGTCGAGAACGGCTCCGTGCGTCTGGCGGTGACCTGCAACCACAAAGTTCCCCAGCTCGCCCGGCATGGCGGTGCCCTCATAGTGGCCCAGCCCCAGGGTATCCAGGACCTCCTGGCTGGTGCCCTGAACGATCGGTCTGCTGTAATCCGCCCCGAACCTCGGAATATATACGACGGCGATCGCCTGTCCACGGCCTGGCGCCTTTCCCACCGGAGGAGCCGAGCCCGCCGCCTCCGGGCCACCAGTTGGCGCAGGCAGGCTACCCGCTGCGGGAGCCGCTGGTGCAGGAACGGAATTCTGCTGGATGAACTGCTTCACGGCGGCAGCCTGACCCGCATCGGCCTCCACATTGGTCCACCACAGTGCCCACGCGACGAAGAGCAGTGCAATGACACCCGCGGTCATCAGGAGTTCGCCCGCCACCTGGAAAAGCAGCAGCCCCGGGCTGCGCCGCGCCGGGTTCACACGGACGGGAACCCCGGCTCCGCAGTCCAGCCGGCTACTTGTCGGTACTGCCAACGAAGCACCTCCCGTTCCAGAGGACCGGCAGCACGGACAATTCCAGCCTTCCGCCGCGCAGTTGCGCCATCACGCAATGCTCGCCACTCAGGACTCCGGCCTCCACGGCTTCCACGGCCAACCCCGTCGGCGTCCGCGAAGCTGAGACCTCAACGGCCTCCGCCCCGAACCCGGCTGTGGCAAGGGCCGCCCGGATCTGCTCCCGACTCGCTTCCGGAGCGGAAGCAGCCACGGGCCCAAGGGCCGCTTGCACTTTCTGTCGAGCATCTGACGCCGCAACGCTCGACGGCGCCGCCCCAGCCGCAGCGCTCGACGGCGCCGCCCCAGCCGCAGCGCTCGACGGCGCCGCCCCAGCCGCAGCGCTCGACGGCGAGTCCGCGGCAGCGCTCGACGGCGACTCCGCGGCAGCACCCGAGGGCGCACCTGCGGCAGTGGGCCCCGGCTCGGACGCCGCAGCGTCGGGGGACGCCGGTCCGGGTGCAGCAGAACATCCGGACGCGCTGAGCAGCAACGTCAGCGTCACCGCCAGCAAGCCAGGTCTGCACCGGCGGACGCGCACGCGGAATCGGACGGGCGTGGGATGGGTCATCGGAACATCTTGCCATGCCGGCCGACCCCGCCTACGCCGACCCTCCCCCGCCGGAAGCCAGCACCGCGTGGACCCGGCGCAGCCGGTCCAGCCACCAGTCCCGGCGCTCCGGCGCGGCGGCGTGCGCTGCCAGCAGTTCCGGGTCGGCGGCGACCTCGCGGAGCCGGATGACGCCGTCGTCCGGGACCAGTGAATCCCGGGTGACATCTGCGGCGAGCAGGGACACTGTCCCCAACCCGCAGGCGTACGGCAGTTCGGGCAGGGCGGCGGCGAGCGCGAGCCCGGCGCGGATCCCCACGGAGGTGTCCAGCGCCGAGCTGACGACGGCGGGGAGTCCGGCCTGCGCCACGATGGCGAGGGCGCGGCGCACTCCCCCGAGCGGCGCCACCTTCACCACGATCAGGTCCGCGGCGCCGGAGCGGGCCACCTTGAGCGGGTCCTCCTCTTTGCGCACGCTCTCGTCAGCGGCGATCAGCACCGGGACGCCGGAGGCCCGCAGCCGGCGGCGCACCTCGGCGAGGCCGGCGATGTCAGGCACCGGCTGTTCGGCGTATTCCAGTCCGACGGCGGCGAGCCGGGTCAGTGCCTCGACGGCGGTTGCCACGTCCCAGCCGCCGTTAGCGTCCACCCGTATTGCGGCGTCCGGGAGGGCTTCGCGGACCGCGGCCACCCGTGCGGCGTCGTCGTCAAGGCTCTGGCCGCGCTCGGCCACTTTGACCTTGACGGCGTCCACCCGGCCGAAGCGGGCCAGGATTTCCGGCACCCGGTCCGCGGCGATGGCGGGGACCGTGGCGTTCACCGGGATGCTGTTCCGCTGCGGCTCGGGGAACCCCTGCCAGCCGGCCTCGATCCCGGCGGCGAGCCAGCGGGACGCTTCGGCGTCGCCATACTCGGGGAAGGGGGAGAATTCGCCCCAGCCCAGTGGGCCGCGGATCAGCAGGGCCTCGCGCTGGACAATGCCGCGGAATTTCACCCGCATCGGCAGGCTCACCACGTGGGCGACGGCGAGGAGTTCTGCCAGGTCAGGGAACTGCAGGTCAGGGATCTGCAGGTCCGGGAGCCGCAGCTCCGGGAGCTGCCCGGCAGGGTGTGCCGCAGGATGCCCCGCAGGACGTGCCGCAGGGTGGTGGGGAAGGCCTCCGGACGGGTCCGCGGACGGCGGGACCGGGTTGCTGAGCATGGATTTACTGTACCCGGGCGGCAGACCGGGCCCGGAAACCGGACCTTGGGCAGGCAACCCTCGGGCAAGCAACCTGGGCGGGAATCGGGCGCATTGACGGGCCGGCGTTGACTGGGGGTGAGTCCCTGGTCCAGGCAACTCGTCTTCGCCGGCCCTGCTCAATGAGCACCATCCGGCAGATTACCCAACCGGCAATCCCGAGTCTAGGAAGCTGCCTCCGGGCGGACAAGAGTACCGGCTACCTGCTTTTGCACAGCCGCCTACCCCTCGCTGGCCAACCCTCAATGGCCAACGCTCACTGGCCAACCCTCGCCGCGTACCCGTCGCCGGGATCGGACGATTGGCCACGGTGTCCATAATCGCACCCCGCCCCGCCGTTCAGGCGGTGTGCAGGGTTCTGTGGGAACCTGATAGCGATGAGTTTTGGGCAGGAAAGCACCAGCAAGCAAGCGTCTGCGGGGTACCCGCAGCCGCAGCAACGCCGTGCCCCGGTAGGCCCGGCCCCGGTAGGCCCGCCCGGCGCTCCGGGTAAGGGCACCGCCAGTGCTCCGGGCAAGGGCACCGGCCTGTTGTTTCTGCTGGCCACGCTCGCCTGCCTGGCCGCGCTCGCCGCAACGTATTTCTTCTTCGTCCGCACCACCACCGGCCAGTTCATCGACGAATCGGCACTGGTCGAAGCCGTCGAAATGCACGGTACGGCCGGCAAGGCTGCCAACAGGCTCCTGGACTTACTGCCGGCTGTGTCCGTGCTGATCGCCAGCGTGGTGGTCCTCTTCGTCACGGTGATGCGTCGGCGCTGGGCGGCGGCCGGGATCGCCGTCGCGGCCTGTGTGGGCGCCAACCTGGCGACCCAGATCATCAAGGATCTGGTCCCCGTCCGGCCGGACCGCGGGATCGAGACCCTGGAGCTGAATTCCCTACCCTCCGGGCACACCACGATGGCAGCGTCCGCCGCGGCCGCCGTGTTCCTGATGGTCTCGCCGCGATGGCGGCCGCTGGCAGGATTCCTTGGCGGCACTTTCACCGTCGCCACCGGGCTGTCCACCCTCATCAACCAGTGGCACCGGCCCGCCGACGTCGTCGCGGCCATCCTCGTGGTGGCGGCGTTTATGCTCCCGGCCGGCTGGCTGATCATCCGCACGGGACCGCGCTGGAACGTCTGGGACGGCTACGGCGAGCATTGGGCGGCCTCGCGGCTGTGGCTTGCGCTTCCGGTGCTGGCGGGGCTGGCCTCGGCCGGGGTGGCCAGCTTCTCGCTGCTGAAGATCGCGCCCGGCCCGGGACAGGAGGGCAGCACCACCAACTATTTCTGGGCCGGAACCTCGCTGATCGTCATCGCAGGCTACCTCGCCACGGTGGCCGGCATCTGGCTGTTCGGGCATGCAGCACGACGGCGGAGCGCGCCGCGGCGCTAAACCGGAGCGCCCCGCGCCGCTGCTGTGGAACCCGCGGCGAGGGCGCCGGAGCACCCAGGAACCCTCAGTAATTCCGGCGGTGCTTGAGCCGGGGAATGGTGACGGCAAAGACGGCGGCGGCAGCGAAGCCCAGCACGCCGGTTGCTCCCACACCGGCCCCGAGTGAGGCTACGGCGGTCACGCCGGAGAGCAGCACGGGACCGCCGGTGGCGCCGGCGTCGGCCATAAACCGCCAGATGCCGAGGAACTGGCCGCGGCCGTTGTCGGGCGAGAAGTCGGCGCCGAGGGTCATGTTCAGGCCGGAACTGATGCCGTTGCCGAAGCCGATCAGGAGCGCGCCGAGCAGCAGGCCCACAAAGCCGGTGCTGAGCGGGATGAGCAGCATGGCGGTTCCCATGATGAGGGTCGACGGCACTGCCACCCACTGCCTGCCCCTGCGGTCCATCAGCTTGCCGGCCGGATAGAACACCAGCATGTCGATTGCCCCGGAAAGCCCGTAGATGAGCGACGCCTGGGTGGCGTCCATGCCCAGGTGCTCGGCCCACAGCGGGATCACCACCTGGCGGGAGGCGCGCAGCGCACTGAGCAGCAGCACCCCCACCCCGACCGATAGGAACACTCCGGCGTGGGAGACGGCGACGCTGCGCAGCGTCGCCTGCGGCACCGGAACGCCGCCCGCCGGTACAGGCTTGGCGACGAGGTCCGGGATGGTCACGGAAAGGGCCGCGGCAGCAGCCATCGCGACGACGCCGGTCCAGTAGGCACCCGTGATGCCGGCGAACTGCATCACGGCGGCGCCGATGAAGGGGCCGATGAAGATGCCGATCCGGTTGACGCCGCCGAGGGTGGACAGCGCCCGGGCCCGGAGTATCACCGGGACGGCCTCGGTCAGGTACTTTTGCCGCGCGAGGCTGAAAACGCTGGCGGCCATCCCCACCACCAGCATCGCCAGGGCAAGAAGCCAGAGTCCGGCCGGGACCTGCGGGGATATTGCCGCAGCGGCCAGGGCGACGGCACTGGCAGCGGCGGCGCCGACAATCGCCCAGCGTTCGCCGAACTTCAGGGTGATGAGCGAGGCGGGGAGGTTGAAGAGCCAGGAGCCGAGCCCGATCAGCGTCACCACCAGGGCGGCGACGGCCACCGAGGCGCCCAGGTCCCGGGCGGACAGGGCCACCACCGGGAGGATCGCGCCCTCACCGATGCTGAACAACAGGGCCGGGCCGAAGGCGGGGACGGCGATGCTGCGGAGACTGAACGGAGTGTGGCTGGTGGCGGTCATCCCCTTCATCCTAGGGCGGCGGCGCGCCGGGGAGCTCAATCGTCGAAGTGCGTGCGGACCTCCTCGCCGGGGAGGTTCCGCAGGATTTCCGCGGCCACATCGCGGAGTTTCTGGTTCCGGTTGCTGGAGACCCTGGTGAGGATGGTCATGGCTTCCTTCTGGGAGCAGCGGTTCTGGGCCATGACGATGCCGCACGCCACGTCGATGGACGTGCGGCGCTCCATGGCGGCCAGCAGGTCCTCGGCGCGGGACTGGGCGGTCCCGATCCGGACGGCCAGGCGCAGGGCGCCGCCGGCGAGGTCCGCAAAGCCCTCGGCCTCGGCAATGATCTCGTTGATGAAGAGTCCCGTATCCGAGCCGAAGAAGTTCAGGGCGGCGACCGCTTCCTCGCCGATCTCCAGCGGAATGCCGAGGGTGCTGCGGCAGCCCTGGGCCGCGAGCTGCAGCTGATAGTCCGGCCAGCGCGGATCGGTGGTGACGTCGGCCAGCAGCACCACGGATTTGGTGCGCAGCGCCTCGATGCAGGGCCCGTGGCCGATGCTCTGCTCGAGGCGGTCGAGCAGGACGGCCCGGGCGCTGCTGCCTGCCACCGTCATGGTCCGCTTCCGCCGTTGCAGCGTCACGCCGCACTCGATCTCGGTGCCGACCGAACGGGTGAGCGTGGCTGCGGAGAATTCAGAGAGCCGGCCGAGGAAGTCCTCGACGTTCTCCGTGTCCAGGAGGAGGTCCTGAAGCTGCAGGGCGGCTTCGTCACCCGCGTAGTTACTGGTCATCTATAGATGTTAGCCGGGTCCCGGCGCGGCTCACTGGGGAGCCATTCAGCCGCCGAGGGTAGCGCCCTAGACGTACCCGTCCACGATCGCGGCCGCGATTTCCCGGTACGCGCGCCGCGTTTCCGGGCGGAGCACGTCCAGGGTGACCAGATCGCCGTCGGCCACCCCGCGGTCGTGCGGGACGGCGATCAGCTGCCGGCAGATGCCGGCCAGGTGGTCCTCAATGGCGTCCTTGTCCACCCGCGAGGAGACCTCGTCCTTGTCGGTGATGACCACGACGGCGTTGCGCGCCAGGTCCTCGTAGCCGTGGCCGGCCAGCCAGTGCAGGGTGCTGCGGGCGCGCTTGGCGCCGCTGACGGCGTAGCCCGCCGCGATGATCAGGTTGTCCGCGGACTGCAGGATCCCGCTCATGGCGTTGTGCGTGACCCCGGTCCCGCAGTCCGTGAGCGCCACCGAATAGTAGCCGGAGATGAGTTCGCGGATCCGCAGGTACTCCTCGGCCGTCAGGGAGTCCGAGACCTCGGGATCCTGTTCGCCGGCGATCAGGTGGAGCCGGCCGGCGTGGTGCATGTAGCGGGCCAGGGCGGTGAGGGAAGTGACGGATTCGACGTTGTTGAGCAGATCCGTGATGGTGCGCGGGCTCTGCTGCTGGTAGATTCCCTCGCCGAGGGCGCGCTCCACGAGGTCGCCGGAATCGGGGTTGGCGTCAATCGCGCACGGCGGATCCCCGCGGAACTCAGCCAGCGTCAGCCCGACGCCGACTGTGGTGGACGTTTTGCCGATCCCGCCCTTGAGGCTCAGCACGGCGGTGTTGTAGCTGCCCTGGAGCTGGCGCGAGATGCGCCGGGCGAGTTCGTCCTCCTCGCGCTGCCGGGTGCTCGGGCCGAGGTTCAGCCCGCCGCCGGTCATTGTGAACAGCGCGCCGCGGAGGCCGCCCACCGGCCGGGGCTTCTGTTCGCGGACGAAGAGGCCGGGCGAGCTGATGAAGTCCGGAGCCGGGGAGGCCAGGGCCGCTGCCCGGCTGGCCGAGCGGGTGGACCGGGTGGGCAGCGCCGGCACGGAGGGCGCACTATCCGGGGCCGCAGGCACGGCCGCACGCGGGGGAAGCGGCGGGATTGACTCTATGGGAGGTACTGCCAGGGGGGACCGGCCTGGCGCCGTGCGGCCCGGCGCCGTGGGGTCGTCGTGCGCGGGGGCATCCGCCGCGGCGGCCGCCTCGGCCCAGGAGCCGCTCCGCACCGGACGCGGCGGCGTGCGGTTGTCGATGTCCTCGGGACTGATGATCGGCATGGTTCCTGTCCGGGCGTCGGCGTCCTCGCTGCGGCGGCGGTCGCGCCGGCTCAGGAGTTCCGGTTGGTCTGCCTCCACGGCAGCGTCGGCTGTGTTGTTGTCCGCCGGTTCGGGCATGATTGTTCCCCTAGGACTCACAGCGCAGACCGCTGCGGTGCTCGTTTGAATTGGTCCAAACAGCAATTCTAGGCGCAGGCACCGCCGTCGGCCGACCAGCCCGTGCAAACGCGCGCGGATCCGGCTGCCGATTCAGCGCCGCAGATTCCGCTGGGCCGCGGCGCGCAGAGTAAAGAACCTCCGGAGGCGGCTGCTATTCGTCCTTCTGCGCTGCTGCGTCGGAGCTCACGCCGGGCTTGACTGCGGCCCGGGGTGCGACCGTGACAGAGGCCACGCGTTCCGTACCCGGGTTCAAATGGTCACCGTTGTTCACCACGCCCGTCTGCCACCACAGTTTCAGCCCCTCCGGCGCCACCTCGAGGAAGGCCAGATTATTGTCGAACCACGGCCCCCGGATGCCTTTCCAACGGAACGGCGGATCCGGAACCTTCGCGGAGCGTGCGGCCAGGGCACCTGCTGCCGCCCCCAGGCCGTAGGACAGGACGGCCGACAGAGACCTCATTATCCGTGGCAGCGGGTTGCGGATCGGGGAGCAGACTGCCTGCACGATCCGGCTGCCCGAGGAGCGTTCCACCTCCGCAACGTAGGAGAAATGGACGTCTCCGGAGAGGAACGTGACGGTTTCCGGCGCCGGTCCACGGTTGCCGTCGGCGACGTCGGCCGCCATGGCCGCCACTTTCTGGAAACTCTGCTGGAAGGCGCCCCAATGTTCCAGGTCCAGCGCCTGGCGCAGCTTCTCCGCGGCCCTGGCGGGCAGTTTCCCCCAGGCGCCTTCGGACACTGCCTCATCCCAGGCCTCAACGTGGTGCAGGCCCATGGGCAGCAGGAACGGCAGCGACGTCGCCACCAGCAGATGACGGACACCGCCGCGCATCCGCCCGTCGAGCCAGGCCATCTCCGCGTCGTCGAGCAGGGCGCGGTCTGCCGGCGCCAGGTTCCGGGCGGCGCGGGAATCCACCACGATCAGCCGGGTGTCCCCGAAGTCCCTGCAGAAGCTCCACCGGTAGGAGGTGGGGTCCTGGTCCGCCCGTTCCGCGAAGCTGTCCAGTTCCGCGGTCAGGTCCGGCTCCGTTTCCCCGGTGTGCCCGGCAATCCGCTGCCAGAGGGGATCCTCGGCGCGTTCCTGCGGTGAGAGGTTCCCCAGATGCTGGTAGACCCAGTAGGAGGCCAGTCCCGCGACGATCCGTTCATGCCACCAGGAGGTGGCCTCCATGCCCTTTTTCCAGGTCAGCGAGGAGTTCCAGTCGTCGCGGATGTCATGGTCGTCAAAGATCATGGCGCTGGGCAGGGTGGACAGCAGCCACCTGTTCGCGGGGTCCGACCATGCCAGGGAGTAGAGGTGGGCGTACTCCTCATAGTCCTGGAGCTCCTCGCCCGGCGGCTCGTTGATGTCCCGGCGGGCGCGGATGAACTGCTGCATCTGCTCGCTGGTTAAGTCGGCGTACACCTGGTCCCCGAGGAAGGACACCAGATCCGGCCAGGCCTGGCCGTTGCCTGAGGCCATCTCCAGCGCGTAGGCACGCAGCGCGTCGACGCCGTGGGTGCGGTTGCCCGCTTCATCGTGCGGGACACTGGTGCGGCAGGAGCCGAAAGCCATCCGTAGCGGCTTACCGGGCTTCAGCGTGGGGATCACCGGCGGCGGGAACCCGGACGCGGGGTCGGGCCACACCTGCGATCCGTTGACCGCCAGGGTGTAGGGCGTGACCGTTCCAGGCTCCAACCCGTCTACCTCCACCAGCGCGTAGTGATGCCCGTGCACCGCAAATGTCCGTCCCACCCAGTCCCGGCCTCCGGCCCGGACCGAGACCCGCGCCTGCGCCCGGGTCTCCACCCAGATACTGGCCGAGGTCTCATCGACGTACCGCATCATGGGACCGAGCACTAGGGGTGAAATAGTCATCACTTAGTTGTACCCGCTCCGGCACGGGTACGGCCATGGCCGGGCGGAAAAGCATGCGGCCGGTCGTTGCCAAAAATGACCGCGAGGGCCAAAGTGAAGGTGTCCGCCGTGGCCAGAGTCCGGCAACGGTTGTTCATGGTCGGTGTGCGCGCTGTGGAGGTCGTCATGAGCAGGACTTCTGAAGAAGAGTTGGACGGGGCTCCCGACGGCGGGGAGCCGCAACTCAAACGGGTGCTTGGGCCAAAGCTCCTGCTGCTGTTCATCGTCGGGGACATCCTCGGTGCCGGGGTCTATGCCGTCACCGGAACCATGGCGGGAACGGTCGGCGGCATCGTCTGGCTACCGTTCCTGCTCGCCTTCATCGTCGCGACGATGACCGCGTTCTCCTACCTCGAGCTGGTTACTCAATACCCCCAGGCGGCGGGGGCTGCGCTCTACACCCACAGGGCGTTCGGCATTCACTTTGTGACCTTCCTGGTCGCGTTTGCCGTTGTCTGCTCCGGCGTTACCAGCGCCTCCACGTCCGCGAACGTCCTGGCCCAGAACTTTTTCGGCGGCCTGAAGATCAACGGCTGGATGGACGTCCCCGCCCAGGGCGTGATCACTGCGGTGGCTATGGGGTTCATGCTCCTGCTGGCCGCGATCAACCTGCGCGGGGTAGGCGAAAGCGTTAAGTTCAACGTGGTGCTCACCCTCGTGGAGATGACAGCCCTGTGCATCGTCATCGGCGTCGGCTTCTACGTCATGACGCAGGGCACCGGGAACGCCGGGGAAATCTTCGTCTTCAACGACTACCAGGACAAGGGCCTGTTCCTGGCCGTCACCGCGGCGACGTCCATCGCCTTCTTCGCCATGGTGGGCTTCGAGGACTCGGTGAACATGGTGGAGGAGACGCAGAACCCCGAGAAGATCTTCCCGCGGGCGATGTTGACCGGTCTGGGCATCGCAGTGCTCCTCTACATGCTGGTGGCCGTCTCCGTGGTCAGCGTGCTCACGCCCACCGAGCTGGAAAACATCAGGGAGGCCGAGGGCGCTGCCCTCCTGGAGGTGGTGCACAAGGGATCACCGGACTTCCCGATCGACCGGATCTTCCCGTTCCTGGCAGTCTTCGCCGTTGCCAATACCGCGCTAATCAACATGTTGATGGCCAGCCGGCTGATCTACGGGATGGCCCGCCAGGACGTCCTGCCGCGGCCGCTGGGGAAGGTACTGCCGGGGCGCCGGACGCCGTGGGCCGGCATCGCGTTCTCCACCGCCCTGGCGCTGGGACTGATCCTGTATGTCACCAGCGACCCGGACAGCAACGTCGTCGCCAATCTTTCCGGCACGACGGCGTTTCTGCTGCTTTGTGTGTTCACCGTGGTGAACGTGGCCTGCGTGGTGCTCCGCCGCCAGCGGGACCCCCACCGGAAGGTGTTCTTCACCTCCCCCGGGCAGCTTCCGCTCGTGGCGGCCCTGCTCTGCGCTTTCCTCGCCGGTCCCTGGGTGGGCCGCAACATCATCCAGTACCAGATTGCCGGCGGCCTGATGGCAATCGGCGTCGTGCTGTGGTTCGTCACCTGGTTGATCAACAGGAGGACTAACACGCGGCCGGATCAGCCCGCTGGCCGGCGGCGCTAGCGGTCATTTTTGTTAGTTTTTCGGGGACAAAGCGTCCTCTTGGGCCCTCGCTTGTTTCCTGCGGCTCGGCGGTTACAACAAACTCCTACCGGACCGCCCCTCCTTGGTCGGTCAGGAGGCTTTGGCGAGGTATTCGGCCAGGGCATCACGAAGGATGGCGGAGGGTTTCCGGTGTTCCAATTCCGCACGTGCGACCAGCTGGGCATCCATGTCCTCGGGCAGTCTCAGGGAACGTGACGGTGATGTTCCCTTGGCGCTGAGTGAGGGTTTTCCGACGGCGCGCCTGACTGCTTCCGGAGAACCCAGGGCAGCTTCCAGCAGAGCTCGACCGGCCCCGGGGCCCTGGGCTTTAGTGATGCGGGCTTCCGGCCCGATATCGGCGGTCTCTGCCCAGCTGGCGAGTTCCGCGTAGCGGGCCTGTTCCTCGGCATCGAGCCCGTGGCCGCCCTTGGCCTTCTTCATTGCATTCATTTGTCTGTTTCCCTCTCTGCGATGTCCAGAATTTTCCGCCGGGCTTCCATCACGTGGAAGACCAGGATGTCGTTCGGGGGTGTGATGACGGCCATGACTTCAAGGATTGAGCGCCGGTCCCGGCTGGGGCCGATAAACAGGTCCGGGCGGATGCTCGAATCCATACGGGGTTCATCGAATTGCCGGACATGGTAGATCAGATTCAGAATCGCATTCAGTGCATCCTCACGGTCAATGCCGTGCTTGTCTGCGCTCTCTGCCCGGCGCCGCTCTTGCGCAGGGTTCCCGCGGGCCTCAGTGGTGCGTGCGGGTCTCCTGCAGCCGCGTGATGAACCAGCGGGATTGCTCCGGGCCGTACGGCAGGATGGGGATGGCCTTCGTGGCGTCGTCCGGGGTCTCCCGGGTGGCCTGCGTGGCCTGCCGCACGGCCGTGGTCATGGTGTTGGCCATGGTCTTGACGAACTGATCGCTGCAGGGTTCCCCGTGTCCCGGAATCAGGAACTCGTAGCGGTGCCGCAGCGCCGAGAGGTGCCGGAGGGCGTTGGCCCAGTCCTCGGGATACGAGTCCTCGAAGGACGGATGCGAGCCCTGTTCCACCAGGTCGCCGGCGAAGAGGGTGCTGGCCGTCCCCACGAGGAGGTCGCCGTCGGTGTGACCATGGCCCAGATAGAACAGCGTGGCGCTCTGCCCGCCGAGGTCCACCAGGACCGGCTGGTCCTTCACGATCACGTTCGGGACCACCAGTTCGACGCCGGCACCCTCGCCGGCAGCCATCTCCGGTTCCGCCGCGGCCACGAAGCGGCGCTGGCTGTCACCGTTTTCCTCGATTTCTTCCGCGCAGTTCTCATGCGCCCAGAATTCGGTGACGCCGTCGTCGGCGAACACGGCGTTGCCGAAAAAGTGGTCGTAGTGGGCGTGGGTGTTGACGACGACGATCGGCAAGTCAGTCTTTTCACGCACAGCGTCCAGGATTTCCCGTCCCTGCCGGGGCCCGCCGCCGGTGTCGATCACCATGGCACGTTCGGTACCGACCACCAGCCCGGTGTTGAGCAGAAATCCCTGGGTGGTCAGGACATAGTTGTCCGGGCCAACCTCGTGCCATCGTGACATTTAATCTCCGTATTCCGGCACTGTTCCGGCGCCGTTGGTGCGATGTTCTGCCCACGATTGTACCCACCGGAGCTGGCCGGAAGCTGGGCGTCGGCACTGGGCGGGCGGTCTGTCCGCCCGCCCATTCCGTGCCAGGTTCACAAGTCAGCCAGCACGGATCCCGGGTTCTCGATCGCGTCGGCCACGAAGCGAAGGAACCCGCCCGCGGTCCCGCCGTCGCACACGCGGTGGTCGAAGGTGAGCGTCAGCTCGGTGACCTTGCGGACAGCCAACTCGCCGTTGACCACCCAAGGCCTGTCGATGATGCGGCCGACGCCCAGGATGCCCACTTCGGGGTGGTTGATGATCGCGGCGGAGCCGTCGACGCCGAAAACACCGTAATTGTTCAGCGTAAAGGTGCCGCTGCCCAGTTCCGCCGGGCTGGCCTTGCCCTCGCGCACGACGGCGGTGAGCCGGCGGATCTCGGCGTCCAGCTGGCGGGCGCTGAGCTTGTCCGCGTTGCGCACCGACGGCACCATGAGCCCGCGGTCGGTCTGGGCCGCGAAGCCGAGGTTGACGCCGTCAAAGTCCACAATCTCCTGCGTCGCCCCGCCGGCCGCGTCCTCTGTGGTGACGATCCGGGTGTTCAGCTCCGGGAACTTCTTCAACCCGGCAGTGACGAAGCGTGCAATGAAGGCGAGGAGCCCCGGGACGTTGTTCGGGTCCGCTTGTTTCAGCGCGGCGCGCATCTCCACGAGGGCCGTGGCATCGACGTCCACCCACACTGTGGCTTCGGGGATCTCGGACCGGCTGCGCGTCATGTTCGCGGCAACAGCCTTCCGCACACCGCGGAAGACCGTGCGTCCGGAAATCCCCAGCCCGGTGCGGGCATCGGTGTCGACGCTGGTTCCGGGGGACGTTCCAATCACTGCGGTCGGAACCGCCAGATTTACAACAGGCGCAGCCGCCGCACGCTCAACCCCCGGAGCCGGCTTGATGAACGCCTCGACGTCGCGGCGCATGATGAGCCCGCTGGCCCCCGATCCCTGGAGTTCCCCCAAATCAACTCCATGATCGCGCGCCATCCGGCGGACTAGCGGAGAAATAACAGCGCCCAGCCTCCCCGGCACCCGGGTCCGCAGCAGCACGAGGTCATCGGCAGCTTTCTCCGCGGCTGATACCTCGGCAACCGGCTCGGCAACCGCGCGCTTAGGAGCCCGCGTCCGCCGCGCAACGCCATGCCCGCCGGGAGTTCCGTACCCGATCAGGACATTCCCGGACCCGGCCTTCTCCTCCTCCCGGTAGGTCTCGGCAGCAACAGCGGCCAGCGAGTCAGCTACGTCACCCGGAGCATCACCACCGGCGGCCGTCGGTGAAGCGGCGACCCCAACCGGCGTCACCGAGAGCAGCGGCTTGCCGACGTCGAGCGTCTGGCCGGGCTCGCCGTGCAGCACAGCGACGGTGCCGGCGTATGGGGAGGGCACCTCCACCATGGACTTGGCGGTCTCCACCTCGGCGATCGGCTGGTCAACGCTAATCTCGTCTCCCACGGCGACGAGCCAGTGTACGAGTTCGGCTTCGGTCAGTCCTTCGCCAAGGTCCGGGAGGAGGAAGACTTTCGGTTCGCTCATGGTCAGTTCTCCCATTGGAGGTCGTCAACGGCGTCGAGGATGCGGTCCACGCCGGGCAGGTAGTAGTGCTCGAGCTTCGGCGCCGGGTATGGGACATCGAACCCCGTGACGCGGCGGATCGGGGCGGCGAGGTGGTGGAAGCAGCGTTCCTGGACCCGGGCCACGATCTCGGAGGAGACGGATGCGAAGCCGTGCGCCTCGGCGATGACGACGGCGCGGCCGGTCTTGCGGACCGAGGCGCAGACGGTTTCGTCGTCGAACGGCACGATCGAACGGACGTCGATCACTTCGAGCGAGCGGCCTTCCTCGGCGGCCGCGGCGGCGGCGGCGAGCGCCGTCGGGACGGAGGGTCCGTAGGCGATCAGCGTGGCGTCGGTGCCAGGGCGGGCGACGGTGGCCCGGCCCTCGGAAGAGGTGCCGCGTTCGGTGTTCGCGGTGTGTTCGGCGCGGAGCGCGTCCAGGTCCACCTGGTCCTTGGACCAGTAGAGCTTCTTGGGCTCCATGAACATCACGGGATCGTCGGAGTCGATGGCTTCGCGGAGCATCCGGTAGCCATCCGCCACGGTGGCCGGGGTGAAGACCTTCAGGCCGGCGGTGTGGGCGTAGTAGGCCTCGGAGGAGTCACAATGGTGCTCCACTCCCCCGATGCCGCCGGCGTACGGGACACGGATGACCATCGGCAGCTTCACGGCGCCCTTGGTGCGGTTGTGCATCTTGGCCACGTGGCTGACGATCTGCTCGAAGGCCGGGTAGGCGAAGGCGTCGAACTGCATCTCGATGACCGGCCGCATGCCGTTCATGGCCATGCCGACGGCCATACCGACGATGCCGGACTCCGCGAGCGGAGTGTCGAAGCAGCGGCTCATCCCAAAGGTCTTGGTCAGGCCGTCGGTGATCCGGAAAACGCCGCCGAGCATGCCGACGTCCTCGCCGAAAACCAGTACCGAGGGGTCCGCGTGCATGGCATCGGCCATGGCGGTGTTCAGGGCCTTGGCCAGGGTGATGGTCTGTGGGCCGGTCTGCTCGGACCTAGCTGCGGCGGTGGCGGCCGCGCGGGCGGTGGCGGCGCTGACGTTGCCGTTGGCCTCAGACGAGGTGGTGATGGTGGGGCTCATTTCGCGGCCTCTTCCCGGGCGAGTTCGTCGGCGAGCATGGCGGACTGTTCCTTCAGCTGCGGGGTGGGGGTGGAGAAGACGTATTTGAAGAGATCCTGCGGATCGACGGGGACGTCCTCGCTGAGGCCTTCGCGCAGCTGGGTGGCGACGGCTTCGGCCTTGCCGGCGATCACCACGGAGCGGCCGTCGTCGAGCAGACCGCGGTCCGTCAGGTAGGTCTTCATCCGGCTCAGCGGGTCCTTGGCCACCCATTCGGCCACTTCACTGTCCTGGCGGTAGCGCGTGGCGTCGTCGGCGTTGGTATGGGCCTGCATGCGGTAGGTGTGGGCCTCCACCAGCAGCGGTCCCGAGCCTTCGCGGGCCAGCCGGACGGCGCGGCCCAGCACGGCGAGGAGGGCGACGATATCGTTGCCGTCGACCCGTTCGCCGGCCATGCCGTAGCCCACTGCCTTGTGGGCAAGCGACGGCGCGACGGACTGGTGCGCGAGGGGCACCGAGATCGCGTACTGGTTGTTCTGGACGAAGAAGACCACGGGCAGGTGGAAGACGGCCGCGAAGTTCAGGGCCTCGTGAAAGTCGCCTTCGCTGGTGGCTCCGTCGCCGCACATGGCCAGGACAACGGTGTCCTCGCCGCGCAGCTTCGCGGCATGGGCCACGCCGACGCCGTGCAGCAGCTGGGTGGTCAGCGGGGTGCACTGGGTGCCCACCTTGTGCTTGGTGGGGTCGTAGCCGCCGTGCCAGTCTCCGCGGAAGAGCGTCATGGTCTGGACAGGATCCACGCCGCGGGCCATCACGGCCACGGAGTCGCGGTAGGTGGGGAACATCCAGTCGCCCTCGGACAGGCAGAGGGCGGCGGCGACCTGACAGGCCTCCTGACCGTGGCTGGACGGGTAGACAGCCATCCGGCCCTGCCGGACCAACGCGGAGTTCTGGTCATTGACGCGGCGCCCGATGACAAGCTGCTCGTAGGCGGCCATCAGGTCCTCGTCGCCCGGGAGGCTGTACTCGTGGCCGGGCTGTGTGCCCTGCTCGGTGTGCGGGGTTAGGCTGCCGTCGGGGCCCACCATCTGGATCTGGTGGCGGGCGGGCAGCATGTAATCCTCGACCGTGATGCCGAACTTCCGCACGGCCTCGCTGGCGGCGTCATCCGGCGATTGGCCCGGCACTGCCGCCCCGAACGCCGGGTCGTTAGCTGCCGGGTGCTGCGCAGTGTGGTCTGCGGAGATCGTCATTGGTCCGTCTTTCTGTAGCCACTATTCGCTCCCAGTATGGTGCCGGACGATGTTTCGTATCCACCTCTGGGCAGAATCGTGGAGAAGTCCAGAAATCTGGCCTATTCTGGAAGACAAATCGTAAGTGTGAGCTGGATTACCGGCGGGGGTTGTGGACAAATGGCAGAGGCCGAGGCGGACCAGTCGGCGGTGCCGCTGGATGATGTGGACCGGGACATCATCGCGGAGCTGACCCGGGACGGCCGGATGTCCGTGACCCAGGTGGCGGAAAACGTGCACATCTCCCGTGCCCACGCCTATACCCGCATTTCCCGGCTGACCGGCGAGGGTGTCCTCACCAAGTTCACGGCCCTCGTTGACCCCATCAAGGCGGGCTTGAAGTCATCCGCGTATGTGACGCTCAAGGTGCGGCAGCACTCGTGGCGGGAACTGCGAGAGCTTCTGCGCGCCATCCCGGAGGTGCACCACATCGCGCTGGTGGGCGGGGACTTCGATGTCATACTGCTGGTGCGCGCCGTGGACAACATCGATCTGCGGCGGGTGATCTTCGATCAGCTCCAGTCCATGCCGGGCGTGCTGGATACGCAGACCTTCCTTGTTTTTGAGGACGTGGACACGCGCTGAGATGGTGGGGACGAAGGTCCTTGGCCGAATTCCGTGCTCTGACCGAAAGCCAGGAACGCCTGTTCAGCTGACGAAGGCCTTCATCCAGGCCCTGAGTTCCTCGCCGAACTCCACCCGTTCCGAGGCGATCGAGATGACCGCCTTGAGGTAGCTCAGCTTGTCGCCGGTGTCATAGCGGCGGCCCTTGAACACCACCCCGTAGACACCGCCGCCCTCGGACTCGGAGGTGGCCAGGGTCTGCAGCGCGTCCGTGAGCTGGATTTCCCCGCCGCGGCCGGGCAGGGTTTCCTCCAGCACGTCGAACACCGCCGGGTGGAGCACATACCGGCCGATGACGGCCAGGTTCGAGGGCGCATCGGTAACGGCCGGCTTCTCCACCAGGCAGTTGACCCGCACGTGGTCCTCGCCAGTCACCATAGAAACGTCGGCACAGCCGTAGGCGCTGATCTCGGCGGGGTCCACCTCGATGAGGGCGATGACCGAGCCGCCGGTCCGGGACTGTACCTCGATCATGGTGCTGAGGAGTTCGTCGCGTTCGTCAATCAGGTCATCGCCCAACAGGACCGCAAAGGGCTCATCGCCAATGTGCTGCCGGGCGCAGAGGACAGCGTGGCCGAGACCTTTGGGATCGCCCTGACGGACGTAATAGAGCGGCCCCAGGCTGGAGGCGTGCCGGACGGCTTCCAGGCGGTCCAGGTCGCCCTTGAGCTCTAGGGCGCGTTCCAGGCTGGGCTCGCGGTCAAAGTGGTCCTCAAGTGCGCGTTTCTGCCGGCCGGTGATCATCAGCAGATCCGTCAGCCCGGCCCGGACTGCTTCTTCCACCACATATTGAATGGCCGGCTGGTCCACCACCGGCAGCATTTCCTTGGGCATCGCTTTGGTGGCCGGCAGGAAGCGAGTTCCCAGCCCTGCGGCGGGAATGACTGCCTTAGTTACTGATTTCCCCGAAGTCATAACCGAACCTTACAAGCACGCATTAGAAATGAGAATGGCATCAACAAAAGACAAGTACCGAGACAGGGTGGTCTCTATTGGTCCGCCAATATGGCGCTTAGCCCTTAAAAACCGGTTTCCGCTTTTCTTGGAAGGCGCGGAACCCCTCCGCGTAATCCCCCGTCTTGCAGAGCCGGGCCTGCTCGGCGTTCTCCTCTGCCATGGCGTCCCAGAGGCCCAGCCGCTGGTCCCGGATGTGCGCCACGAGTTCCTTGCTGGAGGTGAACGCGCCGGTGGCCCCTGTGGCAGCCTTCGCCACGATGGCGCGGGTGTTAGCCAGGAGTTCAGCCGCGGGCATAGCCCTGCTGAAGAGTCCCTGCGCCACGGCGTCGGCGCCGCTCATGAGCTCGGCAGTGTAGATCAGGTCCAGGGTCCGGTGCATGCCGAGGCGTTCGGTGAAGTACCAGTGCCCGCCGGAATCGAGGGTGGCGCCGAGGTTCGCGAACGGGGAACCGAACTTCGCGTTGTCCGCCACATATACCACGTCGGTGGCCAGCAGGAGTCCCAGCCCCACCCCGAGGCAGGCCCCCTGTGCCGCGGCGAAGGTGGGCGCCGGAAAGGCACTCATTTTCTTCAGCAGCGGCTGCAGCAGCCCGCCCAGGTAGGCCTGGACGTCATCGGTCTCCGGGGTGACACCGGCGATGTCCCGGCCCGCGCAGAAGGCGCGGCCCTCACCGCGGAGCAGCAGCGCCCGCACCTCCCCGCGTGCGGCGGCGTCAGCGGCGTCGTCGTACGCCTGTGCTAAATCCTTGAGGGCCTGCGCGTCGAAGGAGTTCAGCTTGTGGGGTGCGTCGAGAACGACCTCGGCGATGCCGCCGGCGATGGAAAGGGAAATCATGGGGCTCCTACTGGTTCGGGGCGGTTCGGGGCACGGGCTAGACGTCGAAGTCGACCGTGACTTCCGGCGTGGTGGGGTGGGACTGGCACGTCAGCACGTAGCCTTTGTCCAGTTCATCCTGTTCCAGCGCGTAGTTCTCGTCCATCGTGACGGCGCCGGTAACCACCTTGGCGCGGCAGGTTCCGCAGACTCCGCCGGCACAGGCGAAGGGCACGTCGGGGCGGACCCGCAGGGCCGCATTGAGGATCGATTCGCGGGCGTGGGTGGGGCTGGCAACCTCGCCCTGGAGCCCGTCCAGCTTGAAGGTGATCTTGTACGTCGCCTGGGACTCATCGACAATCACGGGACGCCCGGAATTGCCCTCAGGGCGGTCCGGCTTGCCCGAGGTGAACAACTCAAAGCGGACATGCTCCGGCTTGACGCCGCGGGCGGCCAGCGTGTCGCGGCACAGCTGCACAAGCTCGAACGGACCGCAGAGGAACCATTCGTCGATGTCATCGGCGTGGATGGCGGTGCCCAGCAGGGCCTGGAGCTTTTCGGCGTCGATCCGGCCGCTGAGCAGCGGGGCGATCCGCTGTTCGCGGGAGAGCACATGGTGCAGCGCCAGCCGCGCGGGGTACTTGTCCTTGAGGTCCGCGAGTTCCTCGAGGAACATCACGTCCATCGCGGCCTTGTTGGCGTAGACCAGGTCGAAGCGCGTTTCGGGGTGGGCGGCCAGCAGGGTGCGGGCAATGGCGATTACCGGCGTGATGCCGGAGCCGGCGGCGATCGCGACGAAGGAGCCCGGCTCGCCCGCCAGCTCGCCGGCCATCTCCTGCGGATGGTTCATCGAGTTCATCAGGTTCTGGTCTTTGCCGTCGCGGCCGTGCTTGGACACGAACGCGCCCATCGGGCTCATCACGTCCATCACGTCCCCGGCCTTGAGCCCGGCGTTGGCCCAGGTGGAGAACAGCCCGCCGAGGTCCTTCTTGATGGCGACGCGGATCTCGCTGCTGCCGTCCGCGAAGCTTCGCGGTTCGGCGCAGATCGAGTAGCTGCGCCGGATCTCCTTGGGCTCGCCGTTCTCATCCGGCAGCGTGGTGCGCAGGGCGACGTACTGGCCCGGGAGGTAGTCGAACTGTCCGGTGAGCCCGTTCGGTACGCCGAAGGTCACCTCGATCGCATCGTCGGTGAGCCGGCGGACCTCATCCACCGTCAGGGTGTGGAAGGACGCACGACGGCGCCCGGTGGCGGCGGCCGTTTCGGCGGCGGTCTGTCTGACAACAGGCATGGGTGCTTCCTTACAGAACTTTGAAGTAGTCGAACGGTTCCCTGCAGTCCTGGCAGACGTAGAGCGCCTTGCAGGAGGTGGAACCGAAGCGGGTGAGTTCCTTGGTGTTCAACGATGAACACTGCGGGCATTTGACCGCGAGGGACAGCCTGACCGGTCCGGCATGACGCGCTGTTGTGCTGCCCGCGGCGGCGAGGCCGCTGGGCGGGGCGATCCCGTATTCCTGCAGCTTGGCCTTGCCGGATTCGGTCATCCAGTCCGTGGTCCACGCCGGGGAGAGGACCAGCTCCACCCGCACGTGCGGGTACCCTTCGCGCCCGAACGCCGTCGTGAGGTCGTCCCGGATGGCGTCCATCGCGGGGCAGCCGGAGTAGGTGGGCGTGATGGTGACCTGGACGGCGGGTACCTGCCCGCCGTCGTCGAACAGCTGGACGTTCCGGAGGATTCCCAGATCCGCAATGGTGAGGACGGGGATTTCCGGATCGCAGACCGTGGCCGCGATGTCCCAGGCCTTCAGCTCGGCCGTGGTGCGGGCCGTGTCCTGACTTACCTCGGTATCCGGCATGGCTACCAGCTGGCTCCGGGGTACTCGCGGGCGAGCACCTGCATTTCGGCCAGGATGTAGCCGAGGTGTTCGGAGTGCTGCCCCCTGCGTCCGCCGCCGGGGGCGGGCTGGACGTTGGGAACGTCCAGTTCCGCCGCGGCGAGAACCTCTCCGGTGAGGCGGTCGAAGTCCGCCCGCAGGCTGGAAGGTTCGACGGCGGCACCGGACACGCTGAGGCGGGCGGTGAGCCCGTCATCGCGGAACAGTTCATCCACGTAGGGCCAGATGATTTTGAAGGCGTGGATCATCTTCCCGCGGGACTCGTCCGTGCCCTGGGCCAGGCGCAGCACCCACTGGGCGCTGTGGTCTCGGTGGTAGTCCACTTCCTTGACGGCCTTGGCGGCGATCCCGGCCAGGGTGGCGTCGGTGGAGGCGGCCAGCCGGCGGTAGAGCTCAAACTGGTAGTAGCTCACCACGAACTGGCGGGCGATGGTGACGGCAAAGTCGCCGTTCGGGATTTCGAAGATCTCGACCGAGCGGAACTCGGGTTCGCGGCGGAAGTAGGCGAGCTCATCCTCGCTCCGGCCGTCGAGGCCTCCGGCGTAGCTCAGGAAGGACCGGGCGTGGCCCAGTTGGTCCAGAGCGATGTTGCCGAGGGCGATGTCTTCTTCCAGCTCCGGGGCGCGGGAGATCCAGTGACCCAGGCGCTGCGCCAGGATCAGGGCGTCATCGCCCAGGCGCAGGGCAAACTCGGCGGCGTCTTCGCTCGGCTTCGCGGTGCCGCGGCTGACGGCCAGGGCGATGTCCTCGGGGCGGAGGGCGTTGCCGGGCGTGATGCGGGTGGCGCTGGCGGTGGCCTCGCCAATGTTGCCTGCACCGCTGGCGCCGACGGAGATGTCCCCGTGCCCGCCGGTTTCCGCTTCTTCTGCCGTCACCGCAGTCTCAGGTGTGGTGCTCACAGGTGCTTCACGCCTTCGCTCTTGGTGTAATACGTGGCGTGCCGGTAGTCCTTGCCCTGGGGCGACTCGAAGAAGGAGCCCTTGGCGTCGGGATCGCTGGCGGCAATCGCGTCCGCCGGGACAACCCAGATGGATACGCCCTCGTTGCGGCGGGTGTACAGATCGCGGGCGTTGCGCAGGGCCATGGCGGCGTCCGGCGCGTGCAGGGATCCGGCGTGGACGTGCGACAGGCCACGGCTGGAGCGGACGAACACTTCCCAGATGGGCCAGACGTTACCTGCGTGCGAGGTTGGGGAGTCGTTGGGTGGGGCCACGACGACAGGGGTCCCCGGCCGGGCGTGCGAGGTTGGGGAGTCGTTGGCTGGGGCCACGACGACAGGGGTCCCCGGCCGGGGGCCCACGGCCGCAGGGTTCCCTGGGCGAGCTTGCGAGTCTAAGGGGCGGCTGGGGACTTGCGAGGTTGGGGAGTCGTTGAGGATCATGCTGCGGATTCCTTTGCTGCTTGCTCGCGGCTCTGCTTTGCCGCGTACGCGGCGGCCGCTTCGCGCACCCAGGCGCCGTCGGCGTGGGCTTCGCGGCGCCGTTCCAGGCGCTGGGCGTTGCAGGGTCCGCGGCCGGCGAGGACTTCGTGGAATTCATCCCAGTCCAGGGGGCCGTGCTCCCATTTTTTGGTTTCCTCGTTGAAACGGATGTCCTTGTCCGGCAGCGTGAGCTCCAGGACCTTGACCTGCTCCATCATCATGCCGACGAAGCGGTTGCGCAGTTCGTCGTTGCTGAAACGCTTGATGTTCCAGGCCATGGACTGCTTGGAGTTGGGTGAATCGTCATCCGGCGGGCCGAACATCATCAGGGAAGGGGCGTACCAGCGGTTGACCGCGTCCTGGGCCATCTGCTTCTGCTCCGGGGTGCCGTGCGAGAGTTCCAGCAGGATCTCGAAGCCCTGGCGCTGGTGGAAGGATTCTTCCTTGCAGACGCGGACCATGGCACGGCCGTAGGGGCCGAAGGAGGCGCGGCACAGCGGCACCTGGTTGGCGATAGCGGCGCCGTCGACCATCCAGCCGATGGCGCCCATGTCCGCCCAGGTCCGGGCCGGATAGTTGAAGATGGAGGAGTACTTGGCCTTGCCGTCCATCAGGGCCTGCATCATCTCATCGCGCGGCTGGCCCAGGGTCTCGGCAGCGGAGTACAGGTACAGGCCGTGGCCGGCCTCGTCCTGGACCTTCGCCATCAGGATGGCCTTGCGCTTCAGGCTCGGGGCGCGGGAAATCCAGTTCGCCTCCGGCTGCATGCCGATGATCTCCGAGTGCGCGTGCTGCGAGACCTGGCGCAGGAGGGTCTTGCGGTAGGCTGGCGGCATCCAGTCGCGGGGCTCGATCCGCGAGTCATCCGCCATGACTTTGTCAAAGTATGCCTGGCCCTCAGCGTCATGCCGGGCCGCATCTTCGAGGCTCATCTGGTGCCGTGCCGGCGTCGACTCCGGGGGCACTGACTGCAGGGTCTGCGCTGCCATGGTTGCTCCTATGCATATCCAACAAGTAATTACCGACCGTTCGTTCAGGATATGCGGAAGCCGGGAGATGCGTCAAGCACGGCGCCGCCAACGGTCACAGCAAAATTCCAGTTATGCCGGGGTCCAGGGTGGTATCGTCTGGATCACGCCACCCACGGCAGTGAGCTCCCATTTCCGCTGTTCGGCGCCGGGAGCTGCACCGACCCCAAGGATCCGCATGTCGAATCGTTTCGAAGTAGACCGCGAACCTGCACCGGAGCACGGGACCGCACAGGCGCCCGCGCAGCTGGACACTGGGGCCGAGCCGCGCCGCAGGACGCGGTCCAGGCGGGTCCTGCTGGTTGCCGTGCTGATCATGGTCCTGCTGGTGCCCGGCTCCATGGGGGCGTACCTGTTCTCCCTGGCCACCATTTACGATACCCAGACCACCAAAATCGAGGAAGCCTTCCCCCCGGAGGCAGCCCGGGTCCAATCCCCTGCAACGCCCGCCGGTGTACCGAAGCCGATGAACATCCTGGTAATGGGCAGCGACAGCCGCGACAAGGCCGAGCGTAAGGCGTCCGCCAAGGCCGCGGCCGGAGCGTCGTCGGACCAGCGGGCCGATACCCTGATGCTGCTCCACATCCCGTCGGACCGCGACCATATCTACAGCATTTCGCTGATGCGGGACCTGTGGGTGGACATTCCGGGCCGGGGCGAGGCCAAGATCAACGCCGCCCTCGCGTTCGGCGGCGTCCCGCTGATGGTCCAGACGGTGGAATCCCTGCTCCAGCAGCGGATCGACCATGTGGTCAGCCTGGACTTCGCCGGTTTCAAGGGACTCACCGATGCCCTGGGCGGGGTGGAGGTGGACGTCAAGGTCCCTTTCAGCTCGGTCCGCGGCGACAAAACGTACGTCTTCAACAAGGGGCTGAACACGCTGAACGGCGCCCAGGGGCTCGCGTTTGTGCGTGAACGCTATGCGTTCCCCGACGGCGACTATCAGCGGGTCCGCAACCAGCAGAGCTACCTTCGGGCGATCATGGCCAAGACTTTCGACGGCGGCACCCTGGGAAACCCGGTAACGCTCGCCAGGGTACTCCGCGCCGTCTCCCCGTTCCTCAGCGTTGCCCCGGGCCTGGACTCCATCGAGGTGGGCCGCCTGGCCTTCAGCCTCCGGGACCTCCGCAGCCGCGATACCATCTTCTTCACCCTGCCCACCGCCGGCGTCGGAAGGTCCGCGGACGGACAGTCAATCGTCCTGCCGGACGTGGGCGCCATCGAGGAGATCAAGGCAGCGCTCACCGAGGATAGACTCGGAGGCTACGTGGCCGCCAGGAAACTCGGCAGAGGAAATTAGGGGCTTTTGGACTCGTCGTCAACCATTCGTATTCTGACCGTCTGCACCGGAAACATTTGCCGCTCGCCGGTGGCCGAACGTCTCCTTCAGGCCGGGCTGGACCAGATCAGGCCGGACGTTTTCCAGGTGCGGAGCGCCGGCACCCGGGCCATGGTGGGCGACCCGGCCCAACCTATCTCGGCAGACATCATCAGGACCTACGGCGGAAGCTCCGACGGTTTTGCCGCGCGCCAGCTGACCCCGAAGATCCTGCGCGAGGCCGATCTGGTCCTGACCATGGCCGCTACGCACCGCGGGGAAGTCATGCAGATGGATGCCTCCTTGCTGAAGCGGACCTTCACCATCCGCGAGTTTGCCCGGATGATCGAAGCCCTTGAACAGCGGGACGGCGACAGTCCAGCCGCGCCCGACGTCCCCGCTTTCTGGCGGGCCCTCCCGGCCCGGGCGGCCTCCGTCCGGCACCTAGCACTGGCGCAGGACGCGGCCGACAACGACGTGGTGGATCCCTACCGCCGCGGCGAGGAAATATACCACCGGATGGAGGATGAGCTGGCGCCCGCCATCCTCACCATCCTGCGCTTCGCCCGCCGCCACAGCTGATCCCACTTTGCGCCTACCCGCCGTCCGCGCTGTGGGGTGATAGCGTCCGCCCATGGGAACGACGCCGGATTCAGCAGGACCACATTCACCAGCCCCGCGGCCCGGCGGGCCGGTTGGCGAGCGCCGCCGTCGTACCGTGATCGCGGCGGTGGTGGCTGCTTTGCTGCTGATCGCCGTCGCGGCCGCAGCATACATCGCGTCCCGTCCGAAGGCCGAGACCGCAGCTCCGGTCGAGACGTCCGTCCCCGCACCGGCCACGACGCCGGCCGCACCGCCCCCCACGCCGACGCCGACGCCGGATCCCCCCGCCGTCGCTCTCAACATCCTGCTGGTGGGCAGCGACAGCCGCGTGAACGCGCGGGCGGACGCGGCCGCCGGCAATGTCTCTGACCAACGCGGCGACGCGCTGGTCCTCATCCATCTCCCGGCGGACCGGCAGAGCCTCTACGGCATCTCCATCATGCGGGACCTGTGGGTGGACGTCCCGGGGCGCGGCCCGGCCAAGGTCAACGCCGGACTCGAGGAGGGCGGGGTCCCGCTGCAGACCCGGGCGGTGGAGGCCCTGTTCGGCACCCGGATCGACCACACCGTCGTGGTCGATTTCGAGGGCTTTGCCGCCCTGACGGACGCCGTCGGCGGAATCGACGTCGATGTGACGCGGCCGTTCACGGGCACCATTGAGTCCCTGCACTACTTCCCGCCGGGTGTGAACCGGCTCAACGGCGCCCTGGCCCTGGACTTCGTCCGCGAGCGCAAAGCCTTTGCCGACGGCGACTACCAGCGCGTCCGGAACCAGCAGATCTTCCTGAAGTCCGTGCTGGCCAAGGTCGCCTCCGAGGGCGTACTGGCGGACCGCACCACGGCCCGGCAACTGGTCACGACGGTCCTGCCGCACGTCACCGTGGATCCCGGGCTTACCCTGGAAACCCTGGAGCGGCTCGCCTTCAGCCTGCGCACCACCGCTCCCGGCAGCGGCGTGTTCTTCACGCTTCCCACGGCCGGCACCGGCACCAGCCGCGACGGCCAGTCGATCGTCCTGCAGGACCCGGGCGCCACCGCCGCGGTGGCCGCCGCGCTCGCCTCGGGCACACTTGGCGACTATGTGGCGGCCAACAACCTGCAGAACGGGAACTGAGGCCCGGCGGTCCCAGCCGCGGAACGGGGCGCGGCGGTCGGCGGTCCCGGCCGCGGGCCTGCCGCGGAACCCCGCGCCGGCGCGCCTGCCGCGGAACGGGAACCGTGCGCCCGCGCGCCTGCCGGTAGATTGGGTCCATGACCCAGATTCCCGCGCAGCCTTCCCTGCACTCTTCCGCGCAGCCTCCCGCCCAGCCGCCCGTACAGCCGCCCGTGGCCAAAAAGATTCCCACCATCCGCGCGCACCACGGCGACTCGTTCGAGGACAACTACGAGTGGCTGCGCAACAAGGAATCGGCGGAAGTGGTGGACCTGCTCACGGCCGAAAACGCCTACCAGGAGGCGGTGACCGCCCATCAGGAGCCGCTGCGCGAGGCCATCTTCCAGGAAATCAAGGGCCGCACCCAGGAGACGGACCTCTCCGTCCCCAACCGCAAGGACGGCTGGTGGTACTACACCCGCTCGGTGGAGGGCCAGGAATACGGCATCCAGTGCCGCCTCCGCGCCCGGGACACCGGGGACCGCGTGGCGGACTGGACGCCCCCCGCCGTCGACACCGGCGTCGACTCCGGCGTCGCAATTCCGGGTGAGGAAATCCTGCTGGACGGGAACGTCGAGGCAGCGGGCAAGCCATTCTTCGCCATCGGCGGCGGCGCCGTGACCATCGACGGGACGCTCTACGCCTACGCCGTGGACAACGCCGGAGACGAGCGGTTCACGCTGCGTATCAAGGATACGCGCACAGGCGAACTGCTGCCGGACGTGATCGAGAACGTCTTCTACGGCATCTCCTTCTCCCCCGACGGCAGCCGGATCTTCTACACCGTGGTGGACGATTCCTGGCGCCCGTACCAGGTGAAATCCCACGTGCTGGGCACCCCGGTCAGCGCGGACGAGGTCATCTATCAGGAGGACGACGTCGCCATGTGGCTAGGCTTCGAGCTCTCCGCCGACCGGCGCCACCTGGTCCTGGGCATCGGCTGCTCGGAGTTCAGCGAGACCCGACTGCTGCGTTTCGACGCGCCCGACGCCGGGCTGAGCACTGTGATCTCCCGGGCGGAACGCATCCTCTACGAGGCCGAGCCGTTCCTGCTTGATGACGGCTCCGGAACCCCCAAAGAACGCATCCTGCTAAGCCACAACAAGGACGCCATCAACTCCATGGTCTCGCTGGTGGACCCGGCCGAGCTCACCAGGCCGCTGGCCGAGCAGCACTGGACCACCGTCGTCGAGCACTCCGACGAGGTGCGGGTCAACGGCGCCGGCGTCACGTCCACGCATCTGGTGGTCTCTGTGCGCAAGGACACGATCGAACGCGTCCAGTTCCTGCCGCTGGCCGGACTCGGCACCTCTTTGCAGGCCGCCGCCGTGGAACCGGCGTTCGACGAGGAGCTCTACACCGCGGGCGTCGCCGGATCCGACTACGGGGCCCCCGTGATCCGGATGGGCTACACCTCCTACTTCACGCCGTCGCGGGTGTACGACTTTGTGCTGCCGACGGCGGAGCAGCCTGCCGGCGAACTGCTGCTGCGCAAGGAAAGCCCCGTGCTGGGCGGCTACTCGCCGTCGGACTACGTGGCCACCCGCGAATGGGCCGTGGCCGCGGACGGGACCCGGATCCCGCTGTCCGTGCTGCGGCATGCCTCGGTGGTGCGCGACTCGGCGTCGGCGGGCCTGGTATACGGCTACGGCTCCTACGAGCTCAGCATGGATCCGGGCTTCGGTATCCCCCGGCTGTCCCTGCTGGACCGGGGCATCGTGTTCGTGATCGCCCATATCCGCGGCGGCGGCGAGCTCGGCCGGCACTGGTATGACACCGGAAAGAAGCTGCACAAGAAGAACACCTTCACGGACTTCATCGCGGCCACCGACTGGCTGGCGCAGTCCGGCTGGGTGGACCCGGCGCGGATCGCGGCGATGGGCGGTTCCGCCGGCGGCCTGCTGATGGGCGTCGTCGCCAACCTCGCGCCCGAGAAGTACGCGGCGATTGTCGCGGCCGTCCCGTTCGTGGATGCCCTGACCACCATCCTGGATCCCGAGCTGCCGCTCTCTGCGCTGGAGTGGGAGGAATGGGGCAACCCCATCACCGACCCGGAGGTCTACGCATACATGAAGTCCTACACCCCGTACGAAAACGTTCGCGAGGTGGCCTACCCCAGGATTGCCGCGGTGACCTCGTTGAATGACACGCGGGTCCTCTACGTGGAGCCCGCCAAATGGGTGCAGCAGCTGCGCGAACTGAATACCGGCAGCGAGCCAATAGTGATGAAAATCGAGATGGAAGGCGGCCACGGCGGCGCCTCCGGCCGGTACGTGCAGTGGAAGGAACGGGCCTGGGACTACGCCTTCGTCGCCGACTCCCTGGGCGCGACGGAGCTGCTGCCGGGGGCCGGGGTCAAGTAGGGCGCAAGTAGGGCGCCTCCTCGATCGATTGCTCCACAACCGCCCTTTTGGACCCTCATTAGGGCCGATACGGAGCAATCGATGGTCCCCGCTGGTTCGCCCCGCGCCCGGGAACGGGTGGATCGCCGGTTCACCCGTTCGCCGCAGATGGCCGCTATGAGCGCTCCATGGCGGCCATTCTTGGCGAATCATTGACATCGTGGCCGCATCACCGGTCTCCATGGCCCGAAGGATCTGTCCATGCCCAACCATCAACCCCACCGCTGAGCATGCTCCGTGGCGGGCGGGCGGGCGGGCGGGTTCCGCGGCAACCAAATGCGCCATTACGTATTCGTAATCACGCTGGTAAGATTACGAAAGGGTAGTCAGACCGCGGCTATTACGAATAGCTCATCAGGAGGGTCTTTTGCACGGCGTGATGAACTCTATGTCCGATCTGGGCCTGATGGTCTACGGCATCCGCCACCGCATTGGGCTGTCCCAACGCGAACTGGCCAGCCGGCTCGGCGTTAGCCAGCGCTACCTCTCTGAACTTGAGACCGGCAAGCCCAAGGTCCTCAACGACCAGTTCTTCGGCGTCATGGAGAAGCTCGGCATCGAGCTCGGCTTCCGGGAAGGCAAGGACCGTGCCTGAGGCCCAGGATGTTTACCTCTACGGAACGGTCATCGGCCGCATGATCCGGGCCGGCCCGACCACCGTCGCCTTCCAATCCTCCGACGACGGCAGCCGCCGTCGGAGAGCGGGTGGCCCGGTACTTTGGCCATGGCACCCGCAACCTGCTGGACGGTAAAGCCGCCGGCGTCGGCGGCGCCCACCCGTCACTGGTCGCACTTGGTCCTGTTCCGGACGCATCCCGTGGCTAATCGTCCGGGGAGAGCTGGCCTGGTGCCGTCTGCGTGCGCTCATTCGCCCAAAATGGCCGCCATGGCACCTCCCATAGCGGCCATCTTTGGCGAATCGTTGAGTCCAATGAGGGCTGCCGGGACGCCCATCCGTCCTTGCGGATGATGTGGACGACTCCCGCTGCCCGCCTCCACAAAGCCCCGCCACTGAGCATGCTCAGTGGCGGCGGGGTCGCTGCGAGCGTCCCTGCTCCCCGGGTGACGACGCCCCTGCCCAGTTATTCGGTGCCCGAACCGGGCTGGGCGATCGACTGCTCCGTAACGGACCTTGTGAGGGCTCAAAAGGGCCGCTACGGAGCAACCGATGGGCCGGGCCGGTGCGGTGCGTGCGGGAACAAGTGGGCGGGAGCGTCATGCCGGAGCCCAGGGGATGGCCAACCCCAGGAACAGGTAGCCGCCGCCGCTGGGCTGGTCGCCGGGTGAGCACGCCCGTTCGCCAAAGATGGCCGGAATGCCCCCCGATCCGGCCATCTTTGCCGAACCGCTGGGCTGCCGGGCCGCTAATCAGGCTGCCGGGACCTCCATTCCCCCGCGAGGAGTGCGTAGACCACTTCGGTGGCCCACCGGCCCTTGTAATGCCACTTGTCCACCTGGTTGGACTCTTGCCGCATGCCGAGGCGTTCGCACAGAGCCGCGGAGGCGGTATTCAGCGCGTCGAGCTTGGCGTTGATCCGGTGGAAGCCCAGCTCCTCGAACCCAAGCTTCAGCAGGGCCCCGGCCGCTTCGGTGCCGATGCCCCGCCCGCGCGCTGCCGGGGCAAGACTCCAGCCGATCTCGCCCTGTCCGGGGCCGGGCAGCCATTTAAGCACCACCTCGCCGAGCAGCCCAGGGGCATCCGCGGCCTCGATGGCCAGGCAGACCCAGTCACCCTCCTTCTCGAAGACGAAGTTGGCGTACTTGCCCACGGACTCCATGGACTTGGTGTAGCTCTTCGCCTCTCCCGGCAGGAAGCGGGCGGTCTCCGGCAGCGAATGGTAGGCGTGGAAAGTGTCCAGGTCCGCGGCCTCGAAACGGCGCAGGACCAGCCGCTCGGTGCGAAGGGGGAGCGGCGGGAAGGGCTTGGATTCCGTCATGGCCCCAACGCTACCCATCGACTGCTCCGTAGACGCCCTTTTGAGCCGTCAAAAGGGCGGTTACGGAGCAATCGACGGGTGATTCACGACGGCGGCCGTCGCCTCGGCGATCGCGCGTTCCTCGTCAGTGGGCACCACGAGCACGGGGATGGCCGACGACGGGCCGGACACCACCCGGGGTTCCTTGGACCGCTCACGGTTCAGCCCGGCGTCGAGCTGCACGCCCAGGGCGCCCAGCCGCTCCGCCACGAGGGTGCGGAACTGGTGCGAGTTCTCGCCGATCCCGGCGGTGAACACGAGTGCCTTCGCCCCGCCGACAGCCACGTGGTAGCCGCCGATGTACTTCGCGAGCCGGTAGGAGGCCACGGCCAGGGCCATGCCCGCCTTGGCGTCGCCGGCCTCCGCGGCCTCCACCACCGAGCGCATGTCGTTGTTCCCGGCGAGGCCCTTGAGTCCGGACCGGCGGTTGAGCATCGAATCAAGGTCCTCCGGTGACCAGCCTGCCCGGCCGAGGAAGACGAGGATGGACGGGTCCAGATCGCCCGAGCGGGTGCCCATGACCAGGCCCTCCAGCGGGGTGAAGCCCATCGAGGTGTCCACGGATTCCCCACCGCGGATTGCCGTGACGGAGGCACCGTTGCCCAGGTGGGCGATGACGGCGTCGAACTCCGCCAACGGAATATCCAGCAGGGCCGCGGCCCGGTGTGCGACGTACTCGTGCGAGGTGCCGTGGAAGCCGTAGCGGCGGATCCCGTGGTTGGCGTAGAGCTCGTCCGGGATCGCGTAGCGCCAGGCATACTCGGGCAGCGTGCGGTGGAAGGCGGTGTCGAAGACGGCCACTTGCGGCAGTTCCGGCCACTTCTTCGCGATCGCGCGCAGGCCCAGCACGGCGGCCGGGTTGTGCAGCGGCGCCAGCGGGTTCAGCCGCTCGATCGCGCGGATGATCTCGTTGTTGACCAGCACCGGCTCGGCGAAGCGCTCCCCGCCGTGCACCACACGATGCCCGACGGCGTCGAGGGCGCGCCCTCCCAGCGCCGCGTGGATGGCTTCGTCGATCTGTTCCAATGCCTCCGCATGGTCCCGCGGGCCCTCGATTTCACCGTCGCGGCCGCCGCCGCCGCTTCCCGTCCCGATCTTCTCGACCAGCCCTTCGGCGAGCACGCTGCCGGCCTCGACGTCGCGGACCTGGTACTTGAGCGAGGACGAGCCTGAGTTGATAACGAGCACGAGCATGGGGCCTCCTACGCCTTGGCTTCTGCGCTGACCCCTGAGGGTGCGTCGGGACTGGAATCACGCCGGAGCCTGGCGGAGCGCTCCCTGGGAACCACTATAAATAGTCGGGCCGACAAGGCCGCTAATCCGTTGCGAAAGCCGCGGCGGGCGCATAGAGTCAGCGGACCAGCTGGACAACTCACATAGGGATTTCCATGACAGACAACGCAACGCAGCCAGAGGGCACCGAGCCGGCCAGCGGGTCCGGGAAGCCGGATCCCACCGGCGTCGAGGGCGCCAACCCGGCCTTGGACGACACCGGGGACCTCAAGGCTGCCGAGACCGGAGAGGCCGCCGAGGCCCCCGCGAATCTGGAGGACCTGGATCTCACACCGGAGGGCCTAGCCGATGAGCCCGCCCAGCAGGAAGATCCCGAGAGCCCGGCGAAGCCGGAAAACAGCTGACCGGAAAACGGCTGACTAGGCATGGGCAGCCGCGGACTGGGCGGCGGCTGACTATGCATGGGCCGCCGCAGGCGCCGGCTCGGTGCCAGGCGCCGGCTCGGCGGCGGGCTCGGTGGACTGGGCCTGGATCGCGGTGATGGCCACGGTGTTCACGATGTCCTCCACGGTGCAGCCGCGGGAGAGGTCGTTCACCGGTTTGCGCAGCCCTTGCAGCACGGGCCCGACGGCCACCGCACCGGAGGACTGCTGGACCGCCTTGTAGGTGTTGTTGCCGGTGTTCAGGTCCGGGAAGATGAACACCGTCGCCTGCCCGGCCACGGAGGAGCCCGGCATCTTGGACTCGGCGATCGCGGCGTCGACGGCGGCGTCGTACTGGATGGGGCCTTCCACCGCCAGGTCCGGGCGCCGGTGCCGCACCAGCTCGGTTGCCTGGCGGACCGCGTCCACGGCCTGCCCGGCGCCTGAGCCGCCGGTGGAGTAGGAGAGCATCGCGACCCGCGGCTCGACGCCGAACTGGGCGGCGGTTTCCGCCGAGGCCAGCGCAATGTCCGCGAGCTGCTCCACATTGGGCTCAGGATTCACCGCGCAGTCGCCGTAGACCAGCACCCGGTCCGGCATGAGCATCAGGAACACCGAGGAGACGATCTTGGCGCCCTCGCGGGTCTTGACGAATTCCAGCGCCGGCCGGATGGTGTGGGCCGTGGTGTGCGCGGCGCCGGAGACCATGCCGTCCACCACCCCCAGCTGGACCATCATGGTGCCGAAGTAGCTCTCGTCCTGCATGACCTCGAGAGCCTTGGCCAGGTCCACGCCCTTGTGTGCCCGTAGCTCCGCGTACTTTTGGGCAAAGCCCTGCCGCAGCTCCGAGGTGGCCGGGTCCACGATCCTGATGCCGTTGAGGTCGATGCCCTGCGTGGCTGCGAGTTCGCGGACATCGGCCTCGCGGCCCAGCACGGTGAGTTCGCAGACGTCCCGGCGGTGCAGGATCTCGGCGGCGCGCAGGATCCGCACGTCCGTGCCCTCCGGCAGGACGATGTGCCGGCGGTCGGACCTGGCCCGCTCGATCAGCTCGTGCAGGAAACGCAGCGGCGTCATCCGCTCCGGCAGCGGCAGATGCAGGCGTTCCAGCAGCTCCGCCTCGTCCACCCGCTTGGCCCACAGGCCCAGGGCGGAAGCCACCTTCCGGCGGTGCCCGGACCAGATCTCGCTGCGAACCTCGGAGACCCGCTTGGCGGTGATGTAGGTGTCCTCCGGGGCGGCGAAGATCGGGAACGGCGCCTGTGCCAGCAGGGAATAGATGGTGGGATCCGGGGCCAGGCCGCCGGTCAGGATCAGCGCGGACGGAACCGGGAATTCAGGCGAGAACGACGAGGCGAGGCACGCCACCAGCACGTCGGCCCGGTCGCCCGGAACGATCACCAGGGCGCCGTCGTCGAGCACATGCAGGAAGTTGGCCACATTCATGGCAGCCACCTTGACCGAGTGCACATCGCGCTCCAGGTCCGGCAGCCCGGCCACCTGGCCGATGCCCAGGGCGGCGGCCACTTCGCCGGTGGTGGGCCGGGCGATCGCCTCCAGCTCCGGCAGAACGTACACGGGGCGGCCGGAGGCGCCGGGCCGGACCGCCGCAGCGATCGCCGCCAGATCGTCCGGATCAACGCGGTTGACCATGATGGCCAGCAGCGTGCAGCGCTCGGCGAGCAGTTCCTTGCGGGCCACCTCGACGGCGTCGGCGGTCTCCGCGACGGTGCGGCCCTTCGCGCCGACGACGGCGACCACCGGGGCGGCAAGGTTGTTCGCCAGCCGGGCATTGAGATCGAATTCGACGGCGGCATCCTGGCCGGTCAGATCGGTCCCCTCCACGATCACCACGTCGCAGTGCCGGGCCATCTCCGCGAAGATCTCCACACAGCGGGAGTCGACCTCCCCGCGTTTTCCCTCAGCAAGCAGGCTGCGGACTTCGGCGAAGGTCAGGCCGCCGCGGCAGCGGTCATCGTCCAGGTCGAAGCGGGCCTTCATCAGCGCCACCATCGGATCCGAGGAGACGTCATGGCCGTTGACCACCGGTTTGAAGAAGCCGATCCGGTCCGCATGCCGGTGCAGGGTGTCCGCCAGGCCCAGGGCTATGAGTGACTTGCCGGAGCCCGGTGTAGTCGCGCTGACGTAGATTCCTTTGGCCATGACCCGCCCTTTGCTGTGAAGTGGTGCTGCTTCACTCCCAGCCTACTTTCTCTTCCGGAGCAGCCCGCTTCCGGCGTGGTTTTCGCCCGCTTTTCGGCTGTTTTCCGGCGGCTTCCCCGGGTCCGGGCGCAGCTTCATCAGCCCACCGGCCCTTGACAGAAGGCACCCAAATGGGATTACCTAATGAACATTCGGTAAATAAAGCTGGAGGCAATGACGCATGGCTGAACTGACGGTTTCCGGTGACACCCACCCCATCCTCAAAGGCGACTACGCCTCGGAGTGGATGGGTATCGAAGTAGTGGCGCTCGACGACGGACACGCCACCATCCGCATGGCGCTCCGGCAGGAAATGCTCAACGGCTTCGGCATGGCGCACGGCGGAATGATCTTCGCCTTCGGCGACACCGCCTTCGCGCTGGCCTGCAACCCTGCCACCCCAGAACCCGGGTTCACCACAGGCACCATCACCGTCGCATCCGGCGTGGATATCAACTTCATCGGGCCGGCGTTCCGGGGCCAGGTCCTCACCGCCGTCGCCAACCGCCGCGCCAGCTCCGGGCGAAGCGGCCTGTACGACGTTCAGATCTATGCCGCCGATCCCGGCACCCCGTCCGCCCCGGCGTCGTCCGGCGTCGGCAAGGCGACAGCAGCCGCGACTCCCCCAACCACCCTCCCGGGTGAACTCCCCGCCGACACCCTCCCGGGCGAACTCCCCGCCGACACCCTCCCGGGCGAACTCATCGCCGAGTTCCGCGGCCGCAGCCGCACCATCTCCAAGAAATAGAAACAGGGAACCCCAGATGACCCAAGAAACCGTCGCAGCCACCAGTGATGCCGTCCTGGACCGCGAAGAAACCATCTCCCGCGACGAGCTCGAGGTGCTGCAGCTCAGCCGCCTGCAGCACACCGTCGCCTACGCCTATGACCGTGTTCCCCTGTACAAGCGCAAATTCGACGACGCCGGCGTCCACCCCACGGACCTCCGCGAGCTCTCCGACCTGGCCAGGTTTCCCTTCACCACCAAGGAAGACCTCCGGCTGGAATACCCCTTCGGCATGTTCGCGGTGCCGCAGAACGAGGTCGCCCGGATCCACGCCAGCTCCGGCACCACAGGCCGCGCCACAGTGGTGGGCTACACCAAGAAGGACCTCGCCGATTGGGCCAAGCTCGTGGCCCGCTCGCTGCGCGCCTCCGGTGTCCGCCCGGGAATGAAGGTCCACAACGCCTACGGCTACGGCCTGTTCACCGGCGGCATGGGCGCCCACGCCGGCGCCGAGGCGCTGGGCTGCACCGTCATCCCGATCTCCGGCGGCCAGACCGAACGCCAGATCACCCTCATCCAGGACTTCAAGCCGGACGCCATCCTGGCCACCCCCACCTACCTCCTGACCATCGCCGACGCTATGGTCAAGCAGGGCATCGACCCGGCCTCCACCTCGCTCAAGTACGCCGTCCTGGGCGCCGAGCCGTGGACCGAGGAAATGCGCCACGAGCTCGAGGTCATGATGAACATCAAGGCCTGCGACATCTACGGCCTGTCCGAGGTCATGGGCCCCGGCGTTGCCGGCGAAGCCGTAGAGACGCAGGACGGCAGCCACATCTGGGAGGACCACTTCCGGCCGGAAATCATCGATGCCTTCAACCCCGCCATCGGCGTGGACTCAGTCCTGCGCGACGGCGAACCCGGCGAACTGGTCTTCACCTCGCTCACCAAGGAAGCGCTGCCGATCATCCGGTACCGCACCAAGGACCTCACCCGCCTGCTGCCCGGCACCGCCCGCCCGGCGCACCGCCGCATGGGCCGCATCACCGGCCGCAGCGACGACATGATCATCCTGCGCGGGGTGAACCTGTTTCCGTCGCAGATCGAGGAAATTGCCTTGCGGATCCCGGAACTGAGCCCGCACTTCCAGCTGGAACTCACCCGCCCCGAGGGCCAGCGCATGGACCAGCTCACCGTGAAGATCGAACGCCGGGAGTCCGTCACCATCGACGGCGCCACGGCGGCTGCGAAGGTGCTGCAGCAGCAGATCAAGATCCAGGTGGGGTCGTCCTGCGCCGTGGATGTTGTGGAGCCCGGCACCCTGGAGCGCTCCAACGGCAAGCTCCGCAGGATCTACGACCTGCGGCCCAGGGCCTAGCCGCGTTTCGTCCGGGCCGGCCGGCCGGGGCCGGGCCGTTCTCCCCCCGGGGCCGGCTGTCCGGGGCCGGCCAACCTCCTGATCGTGAGAAACTAGCGAGTATGCCCACCCCAGCAACCACCACCAAGCGCGGCCGTCCCGGCTATGACCAGCAGTCGGTACTGCTGATCGCCGTCGACGTTTTCAACCGCCACGGTTACGACGCCACGTCCATGGGCATCCTTGCCGAGAACCTGGGCATCTCCAAGTCCGCGATCTACCACCATGTGCCGTCCAAGGGCGATCTCCTGAAGCTCGCACTGGACCATGCCCTGGGCGGCCTCGAGGCCATCCTGGATCAGCCCCGCGCACTGTCCTGCACCGCCGAGGCCCGGCTGGAGTTCGTCCTCCGGGAGACCATTTCGGTCCTCGTGGATCGGCTCCCTTTCGTCACGCTGCTGCTGCGCCTGCGCGGCAACACCGAGATCGAGCGGGACGCGATGGCCCGCCGGCGGACCTTCGACCACAAGGTCGCTGCCCTGATTTCCGCCGCCCGCGACGAGGGCTCACTCCGCCAGGACATCGACCCCCGCACCGTTACCCGGCTTCTCTTCGGCACCATCAACTCGATCGTCGAGTGGTACAAGCCCGGCGGCTCACTGTCTCCGGAGAAGCTGGCGGACGACATCATCACGATGGCGTTCAACGGCCTCCACGTCCCCGGCTGACGCGCTCCCCCACGTCCCGCGGGCCCGCATTGACGTCGCTCGGGCCCGCGTCCACTCTTGGAACATGGCTACGAGACTATCCGAGGTAATCCTCGGGACTTTTCCCCGACTCCGCTACGAACCCACCGCCAAGCGAATCCGTGCGAGCCTCGGCGGGAACACCGTCGTCGACACCCTGCACGCCTACCTCATCTGGGAACCGCACCGGATCACCCCGATCTTCGCCGTGCCGGAGCAGGAACTGCAGGCGCACCTCGCCGTTCCGGAACGCCCGGCGGCGCCCGTCGAGGCGCATCCCTTCGCCGTGCGGCAGGGCGCCGCGCCGACGTCGTTCGACCCCGGCACCGGCTTTGGAAAGCACACCACCGCCGGCGAGGAGCTCGACGTCGTAATGGCTGGGGCTACCGCGTCACGGGCCGCCTTCCGCCCCGAAGACCCGGACCTTGCCGGCTATGTGGTCCTGGATTTTGGCGCCTTCGGCTGGCTTGAGGATGACGAGGAGATCATCGGCCACCCCCGCGACCCTTTCCACCGCGTCGATATCCGGGCCTCTTCCGTGGAGGTGGAGGTGGCGCTCGACGGCGTCACGCTGGCCCGCACGAACGGCGCACAGCTCCTGTACGAGACGATGCTCCCGGTCCGCTACTACCTGCCGCCGGCGGACGTGCGGCTGGATCTTATGAAGGAGAGCCCGAAGCGGAGTGTCTGCCCATACAAGGGCCAGGCCGGCTACTGGACCTATCCCGGCTCTGAGGGCGGCCTAGACGTCGCCTGGAGCTACGACAGGCGCTTCGTGGACGCCGCCCAGATCCATGGCCTGATATGTTTCTTCAACGAACGGGTGGACCTGACGGTGGGCGGTGTCCTCCAGCCGCGCCCCGTGTCGCCGTGGTCCCGCCCGGCTGGGTGACCGTTCAGCACAGAACAGCGCCCCGGCTGGCCGGGACGCTGTTGCTCGGGCAGGGTGCCGTTAACTGCCGGTTAAAGCTGGTAGTCCGCCGGCGCGGCGATGTTCTCGTGGACGCAGAGGATATTGTGCTCCGAGTCCATGAACCAGGCGCACCTCTCCGAATCCGTTGTGCAGATGTGGTTCTCGGTCTTGAGATCCGGGAGATCGTAGTCCTGGAACATGACGCCCCGGGCTTCCATCTCCCTGACCGTGCGCTCGATCTCGCTGACTTCAAAACTCAGGGTGGTGTGCTCGGAATGCTTTCCATCCCTGACAGGCATCAGCTGCAGCAGAGGGCCGCCGTCGCTGCCGAATAGTTCACTTCCATCTTCCGTCACTCCACGGTGCGGGAGCCCCAAGGTGTCGGCATAAAAATGCCGGGCACGCTCCGCATCATCGACTGGCAGGACCGTTGTGGCTTTGTTGAGTACTAGGGTCATTTCGCCACCTCCTACGATGACGATTTTACGCCGGAACCAACCAGAAAGAGCCTACCTATCCACGGTTGCCCTATCACTTGTGGTTGCCATTTCGGCCTTTTGGCAGCCACAAGTGATAGAGCAACAGGAGGGAAGGGGCGGGTTACTTCTCCACGAGGGTGAGGACGTCGTAGGTCGCCACGATGTCGTCGTCCTGGTTGGTCAGGACGGCATCCCAGGCCACCTCGCCGTACCCGTCGGTCTCGCGCGGGGTGATCTTCTTGGCGGTGAGGGTGACGCGGATGGAGTCGCCCGCGGCCACCGGGGTGACGAAGCGCAGGTTTTCCAGGCCGTAGTTCGCCAGGACGGGACCCGGGGCGGGCTCCACGAACAGCCCGGCGCCCCAGGCCAGCAGCAGGTAGCCGTGCGCCACGATGCCCGGGAAGAACGGGTTGGCCGCGGCGGCCTCCTGGTTGGTGTGGGCGTAGAAGGTGTCGCCGGTGGAGTTGGCGAACTTGGTGATCTCGTCCAGGGTCACTTCGCGCAGCCCGGAGCGGATGGCGTCACCGATGTGCAGGGTAGCCAGGGACTTCCGGAACGGGTGCCGGGATTCGGTCTCCAGCGTGAAGTTCCGGTCTGCGCCCGTGTGCCAGACGCCGGTGACGGCGGTCAGCATGTTGGGAGATCCCTGGATGGCGGTGCGCTGCATGTGGTGCAGGACCGAGCGGATGCCACCGAGCTCCTCGCCGCCGCCGGCGCGGCCCGGTCCGCCGTGGACCAGGTGCGGGACCGGGGAGCCGTGGCCGGTGGAGCTGCGGGCGTCCTCACGGTTGAGCATGTGCACGCGGCCGTGGTGGGCCGCGATGCCGGTGACGAGTTCGCGGGCCACCGAGGGGTCGTTGGTGCAGACCGAGGCGACCAGCGAGCCGCCGCCGCGGGCGGCGAGACGGACGGCGTCGGGCAGGTCCGTGTAACCGATCACCGAGGACACCGGCCCGAAGGCCTCCAGCGAGTGGACCTCGTCGGCTTCCGGGTCCGCCCAGCTGAGCAGTACCGGGGACATAAAGGCGCCGCCTTCGACGACGCCGGCTGTCCCGTCCGCGCTGGTGACCTTCGGCGAATCGAGCGTTCCGTACGCGAGTTCGCCGCCGGCGTCGAGCATTGACTGGACGGCCGCGCGCACATCGGCGAGCTGCTCCAGGGAGGCGAGGGCGCCCATAGTGACGCCGTCGGCGCGCGGGTCACCCAGGACAACGCGTTCCCGGATCCGGTCCCCGACGGCGGCAATGACGTCCGGCACCAGCTCCTGCGGCACGATGGCCCGGCGGATCGAGGTGCACTTCTGGCCGGCCTTGGCGGTCATTTCGGTGACGAGGGACTTGATGAAGGCGTCGAACTCCGGGGTGCCTTTGACGGCGTCCGGGCCCAGGATCGAGGCATTGAGGGAGTCGGTTTCCGAGGTGAAGCGGACCCCGCCCCTGACCACGTTGACGTGGGACTTGAGCGTGTTGGCGGTGGAGGCGGAACCGGTGAACGCCACGATGTCGCGGTAGTCGAGGTGGTCCAGCATGGTGCGGACGGAACCGGAGATCAGCTGCAGCGAGCCCTTGGGCAGGATGCCGGATTCGATAATGGCCTTGACCACGGCCGCGGCGACGTAGCCGGTGGGGGTGGCGGGTTTGACGATGGTGGGCACACCGGCGATGAACGCGGGGGCCAGTTTCTCCAGCATGCCCCAGACCGGGAAGTTGAAGGCGTTGATCTGCACGGCGACGCCGGGAATGCGGGTGTAGATATGCTCGCCGGCGAACGAACCGTCCTTGGACAGCACCTCCATGGGGCCGTCCACGATCACCTGGGCGTTGGGGAGTTCGCGCCGGCCCTTGGAGCCGAAGGTGAAGAGCACGCCGATCCCGCCGTCGATGTCCACCATCGAATCGATCCTGGTGGCACCGGTCTGGGCCGAGAGTGCGTAGAACTCGTCGCGCCGGCCATTGAGGTACTGCGCCAGCTCCTTGAGCTTGAGCGCGCGCTGGTGGAACGTCAGCTTGCCGAGTTCCGCCTGGCCGGTGCTGCGTCCGTAGTCCACGACGGAGGCAAGGTCCAGTCCCGCGGTGCTCACCCTGGCAAGGAGCTCGCCGGTGCTGGCGTCAAGGACGGTGGCTGCGCCGGCCGCGGAGCCGGCGTCGGGGGTCCACCAGGAATCCCGGATAAAGCTGGGAACGATCCGGGCAGTGTCTACTGTGGGTTCCGGAGCAGTTGCAGTGGTGGTCATCGTTGACGGGTCCTTCCAGCGGGGGCAAGATCAACAGGGCCAGAGCATTACTGACCGTCCGTTCGGTAATATGTCTACAGTACATGAATGAGGCCTGCCGCACACTAGCTGTGGCGGCACAGACCGGCCTGAGCCCTTGGTTTTCCGGCCATAAAGGAGACGTTATGACGCCCGAGCCACGCAGGACCGAGCCACGCAAGACCGAGCCCGGCAATACCGCGCCGTGGAAGATCACCCTCGGCGAACTGGACGAGAAGATGGGCGTGAAAATCGTCGAGGAATCCGTGGAGCGGGTGGTGGCGACCATGCCGGTGGAGGGCAACCGGCAGTCCTTCGGGCTGCTGCACGGCGGCGCCTCGCTGGCCGTCGGGGAGGCCGTGGGCTCCTGGGCCGCCGTCATCCACGCGAGCACGCTGGGCAAGACCGCCGTCGGCGTGGATGTTTCGGCGACGCACCACAAGTCGGCCCGCGGGGGGCTCATCACCATCACGGCCACCCCCATCCATCTTGGCGGGACGGTGACCACCCACGAGGTGCTGATCACCAACGAGGCCGGCGAGCGGCTGTGCACACTGCGGATCACCAACCTGCTGCTGGAGCGAAAATCCTGAGCCAAATTCCCAGCCGGGTGCATCCAAACTGCGCTCCGGGCAGGTAGTAACGGTGTAAGCAATTCGCCGCCCGGATACGGGCAACTCAATGAGGAGTTTGAAATGCGCAAAACTGTCGCTGCAGCCGGAGCCCTGACGTTACTGGCCGCCCTTGCCTTCGCCGCCCCCGCCCAGGCAGGAGGCCGGGACGACGACGATCACGACGACGCCCTGCTGTCCGTGCTGCACGGCGTCCCGGGCCTGACCGTGGATGTGTGGGTGAACGGCAAGCTCACCTTGGACGACTTCAAACCCGGCACGCTCGCCGGGCCGTTGAAGCTCGACGACGGCAGCTACAGGATCGCCGTCACAGCCGCCGATGCCACCAGCGCGGACAACCCGGTGATCGGCCCGGTCAAGGTCAACCTCAAGGAAGGCCGGAACTACACTGCTGTGGCGCATCTCGACGCTTCCGGCGCGCCCACGGCAACCCTGTTCAAGAACAACACTGCGGCCAGTCCCCGGGGCCAGGGCAAGCTGACCGTCCGGCATGTAGCGGCCGCTCCAGCGGTCGATATCCTGGCCGGCGGTACCGCAGTGATCAAGGGGCTCGAGAATCCCGGGCAGAAAGTGCTGACGCTGAAGGCGGGAACGGTGTCCGCCTCGGTGGCGGCAGCGGGCACCACCGCGCCGCTGATCGGCCCGGCCGATGTGCCGGTCACCAGAGGCAAGAACACCATCGTCTATGCCTGGGGCAGCCTCGCTGACGGGACCCTGGGCGTTGCTGTGCAGGTCGTCGACTCGGCCAAGTGGCGCGGCGGAGACCGCGACGACGAATGAGCCGCCCGCCCGCTTTGCGGGGACCGACCGCCGGCAGCGCGCCGCTGACCAAGAACGCGCTGCCGGTCACGGCTACACCGATCGGCCAAGGGAATGTAGGGCCGATGTACCCGGAAAGCCCGGTGCCCGGCCTGTTAGCTTGGAAGTGCTGAGTCACCCGGCACCGCCGGGTATCGCCGGTCGCACCGGAAGGGATCCACCATGCTCTCAGACACTTCGCTTCCCGTCATCAAGGCAACGCTGCCCGTAGTGGGCGAGCATATCGAGGAGATCGCCAAGCGCTTCTACCAACATATGTTCGAGGCACGGCCGGATCTCCTGGACGGACTTTTCAACCGGGGGAACCAGGCCGACGGCCGCCAGCAGCAGGCACTCGCCGGGTCCATCGCGGCCTTCGCCGGGCTCCTCGTGGACAACGTGGACCAGATACCTGACCATCTCCTGTCCCGGGTAGCGCACAAGCACGTCTCCCTGGGGCTGAGCCCGGACCAGTACCAGATTGTCCACGACCACCTGATGTGGGCCATCGTGGATGTGCTGGGGGATGCTGTCACCCCCGAAGTGGCCGCAGCCTGGGACGAGGTCTACTGGCTGATGGCGAACATGCTCATCAATAAGGAGCGAGGGCTGTACAACGCGGTGCGCCTTACCCCTGAGACGATCTGGCGGACCTGGCGGGTGGTCGAGAAGGTCCAGGAGACGGACGATGTGGTCAGATTCGTTGTCGAGCGGATTGATGAGCGGGAGGTCAAGCCGTCCCTGCCCGGGCAGTACGTCACGATCAAGATGGCCATGCACGACGGCGTTCACCAGCCCAGGCAATACAGCCTGACGAAGGCCGACGACGGGCAGCACCGGCAGTTCGCGGTGAAGCGGGTCCACGGACTCGAGACGCCCGATGGCGAGATGTCCACTCTGCTGCACAACGAGGTCCAGGTGGGCGACGAGGTGGTGCTTTCCGCGCCCTTCGGCGACGTGGTACTGGAGTACACGGACCGACCCCTGGTCCTGGCCAGCGCGGGAATCGGGGTCACCCCGATGGCCGGCATGCTCTCCCACCTGGTCAAATCCGGCTCCCGGCGCCAGGTGATGCTCCTGCACGCGGATGACAGCGAGGAGTCCTTCCCCCTCCGGGGGCAGGTCAGGGAGGATCTGGCCACCTTGACGGACGGGACGTTGAAGACCTGGTTCCTTAATCCCGCCGGGGGAGGAACAGCTTCCGAATCCGGGTTCGCCGGCTTTATGGACGTCAGTGCCGTTGAACTCCCCGACGACGCCGAGTACTACCTCTGCGGGCCCCTGCCGTTCCTGAAGTCGGTCCGGGGCGCGCTTCTTGCCGGCGGCGTACCGGCCAAAGACATCCAGTACGAGGTGTTCGGCCCGGACCTCTGGTTGGCCGACTTCCAGTAGCGGCGGTACTAGCGGACCGCCCGACGCCGTGCCCCAGCCAGCTTGACACCGGTCAGCAGGGCTCCGCCGAGCGCCAGCGCTGCAACGGCCACACCAGCGGCGGACAGGAGCGAACCGGCGCCGGTGTTGGGAAGCTGCCCGGAACCGGCCGGAAGCACCACGGACTGGACCGCCGGAACACCGGGATCTGCCAGTGCAACTGCCGGGACTTCGGGCGCTGCCGGGGCAGCGACCAGAGCGTCGATGATGAAGGTGACCAGCAGCGCGTCGGAGGCGATCCCGTCCACCGACTGGGTGACGGACAGGGTATGGGCCCCTGATGCGAGGCCGGCGGGGAACGGAACGCTCCAGCGACCGCCCGCCACCAGGACGTACGGTGCCATAGGACGGACCACCGCGCGGGCCCCGGATCCGGCACCGCCGGCACCGGCCCGGGCGGCACCCACCGGGGTCCCGTCAACCAGGACTGCTACGTCGGCGCCGTCGACGCCGGTCCCGGAAATCGTCGCGGGCAGCGAGTCCTGGCTGAAGTGCAGTCCGTCCACAATCGAAGTGACGGCCGGTGCTGCCGGTGTGACCGTGAAGTTCCGGGTCGTGGAGGGGCTGTCTTCGTGGCGAGGGTCGCTCTGGGCGGCGTGCACAGCGATCTGGCCGTAGACGGGCCTGAGAACGGGAATGCTCCAGCGACTGTCCGGCTGGACGAGTGCCGAGCCACCGACGTCCCCGGTGAGCTTCACGGTCATTCCGGGCGTTCCCGTGCCGTCGATCCGGTCGATGGTCGGGAGTGCCGCGCCTTCTGCAGGAGTGGTGATCACGGGCGCGTCAAGATCGGAGATCTTGATCGTGAAGCGCGCTGTATCGGATCGACTGAAGCCGTTCGCGGTCTCCGCGCTGAAGTTCACTTGGCCGATAGTCACACGTGCAGGTAGCGCCCAGTTTCCGGCAGCGTCCACCGGCACGTCCACGGGTACCTGTCCGTCAACCGTGATGCGCACTTTCGAGTTGGCAGCTACGGCCGACGCGGGGGCGGCCGGGACTCGGCCGGGGATGTCCTCCCCGACCTTGAATGTCCGGTTCTCCGGCGCCACAAGCTTGGGCTTGTTCAGGAAGAGCTGGAGTTGCACCCCGCCCGGGATGTGGGTCAGTGAATCCGCCAGGGTAGTTGCGACCGCGAACTTTTCAATTGCCCCCCTGTTCTCGCCAGCCGAGTGAGTACCCACAGCGAAATTTCCGCTGATCCACGGGCCGCCAGAGTCTCCGCCACTGGACTCAACCGTATTGGAAAGAAACCCGCTGAAGGCTCGAACGTCGCTGGGATTGCCGGAGTACGTTGTGCCTCCCACCACGTAGATGCCAATCTCGTCAACCTGTCCGCAGGACCAGCCGGTGGTCCGCCCGGAGAGGCAAACTTCTTGGCCCTGGAACGGGGTAACCATGCCAATGATCTTGACGGCTGTCGGTCCCGGGTTGGTGGGGTCTGCGGTGGAAAAGTCTGGCGCGTCGCCACGCCATTTGCCAGCGGCCGGCTGAAGCGCCAGATCCGGCCGTATCCCGCCGATCACGGCGATGTCCGTACCGACGTTACCGGGTTCCCCGGAATCACCCCTCTCCCACGTAGGGTTCAGAACCCATGAGTTTTGGAGACCGCCGAACTGGCTAAACCCGAAGGTGCCGAGAGCCCCGTCAGTTACGAACGGCCAGACTGGGTTTGCTCCAGCGGCCGGTGACGATGAGGCGTCTTCGATGTACGTCTCCCGAGCGGCACCGTCGTATGCGCAGTGACCCGCGGTCAACACCAGGGGCACGCCGCCGGGGCCGTACCCGCCGAAGCCTGCCGAGCACACGGAGCTCAGATCGTTGACGATCCCCTGTCCGCCGAAAAGGTCCTGTTCCGTCTTGATCGGGGCGCCCTGCTCCAGCTGGACGTTGGTATAGCGGGACACAAACTCTGCGGCTGAAATCTTGCCCGGTGCCGGAGTCCCGGACATTGCGGACGGAGGCTGGGGGTCCAGAAGTATCGACAGCGTTGCCTCGGCCACAGTCGTCCCGCCGGTGCGGATGATGAAGCTTCCCCCGGAGTAGGCCACGGCCTGCAGCCCGGCGGGTCCCACCTCGCGGACGTAGGCCTGGAACAGTTGCTCGGTGCTGGAGGCCACCAGCTCCGCCGCCGAGGGGACCTTCAAGGGGTCAGCCGCCGGCGCCACGAGGACGAAGTCCGACGACGGCCCGGCCTGGTTCAGCTCGTCAATCCGGGCCTGCAGTTCGGGGCCGCTGCCTTCGACGAGGATTTTGCCGTCTTTCAGGCTGATGCCGAGGTAGCCGGGGAGTTTGCGCAGGGAGGGCACGGCGTCGGCGGCGGTCCTGCCCAGCTGGCCTGCGGCGTTGAATTCTTCCAGCGTCATGCCGAGGTCGCGCCGGAGGGCCTCCGCAAGCCCGGCGTCGCTGACCGCCGGAGCCGTCGCCGGAGCAACAGCCGGGGCCGCCGCCGGATCAACAGCCGGGACAGCGGGCGCAGCAGTCGGGGACGCAGCCGAGGACGGTGCCGATGTCGGTCCCGCTGACGGCGTCGAATCCGGCGCCGGCGGAGTCTGGGCCGGGCCGGAAACTGCCGACGGTGACGGGGAAACCGGTGCGGGTTCAGTTGGCCCGGCTTCAGCGAGCGCAGGGACGGCAGAGAACGATCCTGCGAGGGCGACGGCAACAGCCGCCACCCCCCGCATCACTTGCTGAAAAATCGGAGTCTTCACCCGGTTACCTTAGCGTCCCAATTTAGCCAAGAGGGCCGTGACCTCCGGTTCCGTTACCCCATTGTGGCCCAGGAACTCCCTGGTCTTCACACTGCGGACAAACCGCAGCAGGCTTTCACGCCGCGCTTCGAGCAGCGGCACCAGCACTTCCTCGGGCATATACCGCTCGTGCGGATGCGGGACACCGGACACCCTGTGGTGCTCGTTGATGCCCCGCATGGCACGCTCATAGCCCCGGACAATGGCGTCCTCCTGCGCTCCGGCGAGATCCTGGAGCATGGCCGCGATCATCCCGCTGCGGTCCCGTCCGGCGGAACAATGGATCACCACGCCGCCCCGCGCCGTCGCCACAGCCTTGAAAACGCCGGCCAGCTTCTCCGGGAAGATCCGGACGTTATCCGGATAGGACGCCGGATCGTTCAGGTAGGGAACGCAGAGCCCGCGGAACTCGGCGTTGTCCGGGTCTTCGGTAGGTGCCAGCACGACGTCGAACGCTGCCAGGGTCTCCGCCCTGACCGGCGGATCGCTGTCGCGCCGCCGCCTCTCTTCCGGGTTACGGAGGTCGACGACGGTCCGGATGCCGCCGTCGTACGCCTGCTGCCAGCCCGCATCGGTGAGCCATTCCCGCCGTCCCATCCGGAAGACGCCGCCGGCGATATGCCATGCGTTGACCGCCCCGTCCCATTCCATGCGCTTCGAAAGATCTTCCACCCCGCCAGCTAACCACGAGGTCCGGGTAGTCCGCAGCAGGGAAATCAAAGTAGCTGCGGCGCTTCCCTGCCCGGACAAACGGGTAGCGCCTACCGTGTCCGGCGCGCAGGACCGCGCCTACGGTTGCCTCATGACTGTCCCGGGCGGAAGCTGCCGCGCCGCGCAGTTTGTCCGCCAGCCGGAGTACCGGGAGGCTTCGCTGGCCGCCACCGGCCGGTGCGCCCGCAGGCTTCTCCCGCCGCACCGGATCCTAAGGGGACTCAACAATGAACACTGTGACAATGAGACGCCGGACCGGACGGCTGGCGGGCGTTGTGGCCGTCGTCGCCCTCGCCGCCGGCTTCACCGCCGCTCCCGCGACGGCGGCCCCAGCGCCGCCGGCCCCCGTCTACATCGCCCTGGGCGACTCCTATGCCGCCGGCACCGGCGGCGGCGGGACTTCTGCTCCGCCGGCCGGGCTTCCCGCCACGTGCCTGCAGACCGCGGCGTCCTACCCGGCAGTTCGTAACGCCGCGCTCAACCTGGGCTGTTTCGGCGCCACAACGGCGGACGTCGCCGCCGTCGCCACCCTTTACGCACCCGCCCTGGCGGCTGCCACGGTGGTGACGGTGACAGTGGGAGGGAACGACGTCGACTCCGGCCAGGTGGCCCTCGCCTGCACCGCCTCGGCCAGCTCACCGGCGTGCAGTGCGGCTCTCTACAACTCTGTGGTGGTGAAGCTCCGCCAGCTGCCGGCCAGGATCAAAACCATGCTGGCCACGATCAGGACCAAGGCCCCGGACGCCAGGATCGTGCTGACCGGCTATCCACGACTCTTCACCGTAAACGCCGGACTCAGCGCAGCACAGCAGCAGGCCGCGAAGGCGATGAATTCGGCCGCTGACCTGCTCAACGCCACGATCGCCTACTCGGCCCTGGTCAACAGGGTCAGGTACGTCAGCGTCACGGAGCGGTTCAACGGCCACGGAATCGGTTCCGCGAATCCGTGGATCGTGGCGCCAACGGGTCTCTGCAATCTGGCGATCAACTGCAGCCCGAGCCCGTTCGATGCCTTCCATCCCACCGCTGCCGGCTATTCCGGAGGCTACGCTGCGGCACTTGAGTCCGCGCGGGTCCCGTAACGCGGGTCCCGTAACGCGGGTCAGAGCGCGCCCTGTTACTGCGGCGGCTCCGCAGCCCTAGCGCTGCCTGGCGAGCCTGAACTCCAACGCGTTGCGGACCATCGGCCACTCATGCTCGAGGATCGAGAAAACCACGGTGTCCCGGAGCGCGCCGTCGCCGGAGCGGGTGTGGCTGCGCAGCACGCCGTCCTGCTTGGCGCCGAGCCGGGCGATCGCCTCGCGGGACTGGTGGTTCAGCCAGTGCGTCCGGAACTCGACGGCCGGGCAGCCCAGCGCTTCGAAGGCGTGCGTCAGCAGCAGCAGCTTGGAGTCCGGGTTGCTGCCGCTGCCGTGGGATGACGCCGAGTTCCAGGTGGAGCCGATCTCCAGGCGGGGTGTGGCGGCGTCGATATTCATGTAGGTGGTCATGCCGATCACCTTGCCCGGACCGCCGGTGCCGGGATCGATCAGCCGCGTGGTGAACGGCAGCATCGAGCCCTGGGCCTGGAGGGCAAGGCGGCGGTCGATCTCGGCCGCCATCTGTTCCGGTGCCGGAACGCCGGTGTACCAGAGGCGCCAAAGTTCGCCGTCGCGGACCGCCGCCACAAGACCGTCGTGGTGGTCCCGGCGCAGCGGCTCAAGGACCACGTAAGAGCCGGTCAGGGTGATGGGTTTGATGGACGTCACGGCACAATCCTAGGGCCGAGCCGGCAGCACTTCCCTGTTCCCCTGAAAAACCCACGATCTTCTGGCTAGGCTGTAGCCATGATCACCATCGACGGCACTGTCCGGACATCCCTGGGGGCCGAAATGGCCCTCGCCTATCTCTCGGCATTTGAACACACCCCGGAATGGGATCCGGGGACCCCCGTGGTAAAGAAACTCTCGGAGGGCCCGGTTGCGGTTGGCCACAAATACCACGCCGAAGCTGAGTTCCGGGGCAAGCGCCAGACGCTCATCTACGAGGTGCTGGAGCTGACCGGCAGCCGGGTTAAGCTGCGCGGCGAAAACAAGACCGTCGTCTCCGTGGACACGATCGAGGTGACACCGGTGGGCACCGGCTGCGAGGTCAGATACACGGCCGAATTTTCACTCAAGGGGTGGTTGAAAGTCGCCGAACCGTTCGCGAAGCCGGCCTTCCAGTCCCTGGCCGGCCCGGCCATGGCCGGAATGAAGAAGGCCCTCGACGCGCAGGCACGGCAGTAGCGACCCCCATCTGACACAGGAGAACTCCATGACATCGCAGAATCCGGATCCGCTTGAAAACAACCTCACCGGCCTGGAACCTGGCGGCGGCGTGCCTCCCGGCGAGACTCCGCCCGGCGAGGGAAGTTCAGTGGGACCGCACGGACCGCGGATCCGCGAGACCCGCGGCTACGTCCAGTACCTCTGGATCCTCATGATCGCCGTCGTGGTGATTTTCGTGCTGCTCTTCTTCGTCGGCGCCATGCTCGCAATCCTGAACTAGCGGGGTTCTGCCGCGGTCACTGCGCCGGCGGGCCCAAGGGGCGGTCGCCAGTGGCCGGGGCCCGGAACTCACTCGGACCAGTCGAAAAATCCTTTTCCGGATTTGCGTCCCAGTTCCCCGCGGGCCACTTTGTCGCGCAGGATCTGCGGCGGGGCGAAACGCTCGCCCAGGGTGGAGGCGAGGTATTCGGCGATGCCCAGGCGGACGTCCAGGCCCACGATGTCGGTGGTCCGGAGCGGGCCGGTGGGGTGCTTGTAGCCGAGGACCATGGCGTTGTCGATGTCCGCGGCGGAGGCCACGCCCTCTTCGACCATGCGCATCGCCTCCAGGGCAATCGCGACGCCCAGCCGCGAGGAGGCGAAGCCGGGGGCATCGTTGACGACGACGGCGGTCTTGCCGAGCGCCTCCACCCAGCCGCGTGCGGCCTGGACCAGCGGCCCGGAGGACTGCTCTCCGACGACCACCTCGATGAGGGTTGACGCGGGGACCGGATTGAAAAAGTGCAGGCCAAGGAAGTTCTGCGGCCGCTTCAGCTCGCGGGCTAAGGCATTGACGGAGATGGAAGAGGTGTTGGAGGCGAGATAGGCCCCGGCGGCGAGGCGCTCCTCGATGCCCGTCAGTGAGGTGACCTTCAAGTCCCAGTCTTCGGGTACGGCCTCGATGACCAGCTGGCGGTCCTTGAAGTCGTCGTAGTCCACCGTCACCGAGAGCCTGGAGACCATCTCGTCCAGGTTGCCGTCCGTGGCGCCGCGTTCGATGCTCTTGGCGGCTGCGGACTCCACCCTTTCACGGGCGGCCTCGGCCGCTACCCCGTCGCGCTCGACGACGAGGACGTCCGCGCCGTTGATGAGGAACGCATGGGCGATGCCGGCGCCCATGCGTCCGCCGCCGAGCACCCCGACAAGGTGGGGAAGGCCAGAGTGGGGAGAGCCACCGGCGAGAAGGTCAGAGTGGGGAGAGCCACCGGCGGGAAGGTCAGCGGGAAGTTCGGAGTTGCTCATGTCTACTGCTTCCGGTCGGAGTTCTTATCGGACGTCTCATCGGAGGATTTGTCCGGCTTCTTATCGGCCTTCTTATCGGGCGTCTCATCGGAGGTTTTGTCCGGCTTCTTGTCGGCCTTCTTGTTGGCCTTCTTGTCGAGGAAAGCCTGCATGCGGTCGAACTTGGCCTGGGACTCGAAGAGGATGCCCTGCGCCAACTGGTCGATCAGGGGATGCGCTTCGGCCGGGGCGTGGAACACGGACTTGGTGATCCGCACCGCGAGGGGATCCTGTCTGGCCACCCGATCGGCCAGGGCATGGGCCGCGTCCATCAGCTCGGGGGCCTCGTGGATCTCGGTAATGAGGTTAACGGCGAGGGCACGTTCGGCACTCAGCACGTGCCCTGCAAGCAGGATTTCCTTGGCCACCGGCTCCCCCACGAGCTCCTTCAGGCGCCAGCTCGCACCGGCGGCGGCGAGGATGCCCAGAGCTGTCTCCGGGTTGCCGATCCGCACGCCGGGCGTACCGATGCGGAAGTCAGCCGCGTACGCCAGTTCGGCGCCGCCGCCGAGGCAGAAGCCGTCCAGGGCCGCGATGACCGGCATCGGCAGCTTCGCGATCCGCACGAAGATCGTGGAGTTGATGCCCTGCAGCGCGTCGTCCCGGCGGCGGTCGCGCAGCTGGCCGATGTCCGCCCCGGAGGCGAACACTCCATCCGTGCCGGCGATGATGAGCACCTTGGGCGTCCGCTCCAGCGCAGCGCAGACGTGGTGGAGTTCGTCGACCATCTGCTGGTCGATCGCGTTGCGGACCTCGGGGCGGTTGAGTAGCACCACCAGCCGGTCCGCGCGCTCCTCGATCTTGAGGGTCCGGAACTCCGCCGGGATGAGGCCCGTCGCGACCGTCACTACACGCGCTCCAGCAGCATCGCGGTGCCCTGCCCAACGCCGATGCACATCGTCGCGAGGCCGATGGATGCGTCCTCGCGTTCCATCCGGCCCAGCAGGGTGATCGCAAGCCGGGAACCCGACGAACCCAGCGGGTGCCCCAGGGAGATCGCACCGCCGTCGCGGTTTACAATCTCCGGATCCAGGCCGAGCCGGCGCATGGTCGCGAGCGACTGCGTTGCGAACGCCTCGTTAAGCTCTACGGCGCCGAGGTCGGCCACGCCGAGTCCGGTCCGGGCCAGCACCTTCCGGGTTGCCGGCACGGGGCCGATGCCCATGACCTCCGGTTCACAGCCGGCAGAGGCGCCGTCGATGATCCGGGCACGGGGCGTGAGGCCCAGACGCTTGATGGCGGCCTCGGAGGCCACGATGATAGCTGAGGCGCCGTCGTTGAGCGTGGAGGAGTTTCCGGCCGTGACCACCGAACCGCCGGCCACGACGGGGCGGAGCCCGGCGAGCACGTCCATGGTGGTGCCGGCCCGGGGGCCTTCATCGGTGCCCACCACCGTCTCGCCCTTGCGGGTCTTGACTGTGACGGGGACGATCTCCTCGGCGAAGCGGCCGGCGGCGATGGCGGCCAGGGAGCGTTCGTGCGAGCGGACGGCGAAGGCGTCGGCGTCTTCCCGGGAAATGCCGTCAACGCGGGCGACTTCCTCGGCCGTTTCCGGCATGGAGTAGGTCATCTTGCCGTCCCGGGACAGCCCGCCCTTCTGGAACAGCGGGTTGACGAAGCGCCAGCCGATGGAGGTGTCAAAGATCTGCCCGGGCCTGGCGAAGGCAGTCTGCGGCTTCTCCTGGACCCAGGGGGCGCGGCTCATGGACTCGACGCCGCCGGCGATCACGATGTCCGCGGCGCCGGATTTGACCATGTGGCTCGCCATGATGATGGCGCTCAGGCCGGAGGCGCAGAGCCGGTTCACGGTGATGCCGGGGATGTGCAGGGGCAGGCCGGCCAGGATGGTGGCCATCCGGGCGACGTTGCGGTTTTCCTCGCCGGCGCCGTTGGCGTTCCCGAGGATGACCTCGTCAATACTGTCCGGGTCCAGGCCTGCGCGGGCCACGGCTTCGCGGACCACCAGGGCGGCCAGGTCATCGGGCCGGACCGCAGAGAGGGCGCCGCCGTAGCGGCCCACCGGGGTGCGGGCGCCGCCTACCAGAAATGCTTGTGGTCCTGCTGCTGCTGATGCCATGGATACACCCTTCACGCGCTAAACGTCTCTGTCATTGAAGCCATCGAAACCATTGAAAGAAATCTCAGCGGCGGCGGCAACGAAGCTCCACTCGCTCGCACGCTAATTTACCGACCGTTCGTTCTATAAAGATTACACGGCGGCACAAGGGGGCCAGCCCCCCGCGGACTACGCGACGACGACGCCGAGGTGGGCAGCGAGCAGCGGGGCCAGCAGGCTGAGCTGGTAGTCGTCGATCACGAGGCCGGACAGGCTGTCCAGCCCGCTGATCACCCGGACATCCGTGCCGCGGAGATCGACGTCCTTCAGCTTCGCGCCGCTCAGGTCCAGGGTGCCTATGGTGCAGTTTTTGAGTGCCACCCGGGTCGCGGCGCAGGAGCCGAGGTCCAGTTCGCTGATGATGCAGTCACTGATCTGCACATCGGTCACCTTCGAGCCGCGCAGATTCACGTAGTCGAGCTTGCCGCCGTCGATCCGCACCGACTGCCAGCCGCCTTCATAGAGTTCCGCGGAGCCCCAGCGGGGGTTGACGATTTCAACGTCGCGCAGGGTGCTCCGGGCCGCCCTGAACACCGGGGCGTACATGTCCGTCAGGATGCAGTCCCGGAAGGTGGCGCCGCGCAGCTGGGTCTCATTGAAAGAGACGCCCTGGAACTCGCATTCGGCAAAGTCTGTGCCGCTGAGCTCCAGGCCGTCGGCCTCCGCCCGGCTGTACCGGACGCCGTCGTACCGTTCCCCGCGTTGGAAGTCCGGGTAGGGGTCATCCCGCAGTTCCGCCAGCCGGACAACAGCAAGGCGCGGGGCCGTAATCTTGGGCGACGTCGCTGCTCTACCCCGCACCTTCAGAGCGATTCGGCCTTGGCCGCGATTTCCCTCAGGTCCCTGGCTAGGGCCTTGCGGGTGATGCGCATCCCGATCGGACCCAGGACGGCCATCATGAGCTTGCTGGCCCGTGTCGGCTTGAGGACCTCGACGCCGAAGGTCACTGTGAGGTCAATGCCGCCGTCGCGCTCCGCGAGGGAGAAGCGCGTGGTGTAGTCCGCGCCGCCCCGGAGCGCCTTGACAGTGGTGCTGCCGGCCCGGCCCGTCGAGGGCGGCTCGCACTGGGAGACCCACAGTTCCACGGTCTCAGCGCGCCCCATCATGGTGCGGGTCTCTTTCCAGCGGGTGCCCTCGGCGTAGGGCCCCGTGCTGAGCATCTGGATCGAATCGATACCGGACAGCGTCGCGGCCGATCCAGGAATGTCCGAGATCACGGCCCAGACCTTGTCCGCCGGGGCGCTGATGTGCTGGGTGAGGCTGGTTTGGTGATCCATGGCTTCGAGCCTAATACGGCCCCGGCCCAATTTTCCCCCGCCGGCACCGGACGCCCCCTCGAACCGGACGTCCCCTTCAACCGGACACCCCCTTGAAGTAGTAAGCATGCTTTGTGTTATGGTGAATCTACGTTGCATTTAAACCTGAAACGAGAGGTGGTTCACACCATGGGTATCGGAGACAAGATTCAGAACGCAGCAGAGCACCTCGGCGGCAAGGCCAAGGAAGCCACCGGGAACGCTACGGACAACGACCAGTTGCGCGCCGAGGGCCAGAAAGACCAGCTTGGCGCGGACGCCAAGAAGGTCGGCGAAAACGTGAAGGACGCCTTCAAGAAGGACTAGTCCTTCCAACGAGGGCGGCGTCGGACATTCCTTTGGGGGATGTCCGCCGCCGCTCTTTTCTGCGCTGGGCCGTTGGTGTCCGCGCGGTGCCTCTATAATCAGCGATTCGCCACAAATGGCCGCCACACCACCCCCGATAGCGGCCATCCTCGTCCAATCGGCACGGTCCCGGCGCATCCAGGGCCGCTTGCAGGGCCGCCGCAGGGTTCGGCGCAGCGTCCCGCACTGCCCCGCGGTGCCTCCATATTCAGCGATTCGCCACAAATGGCCGCCACAACACCCCGGATAACGGCCATCTTCGTCCACTCGGCGCGGTACAGGCAAGTCCATGGTCAGCATCCAGGCCCATCCAAGGGTCCGGCAATGCCCCGCAGCTTCCGGCACTGCCCCGCAGCGCCTCCACACTCAGCGATTCGCCACAAATGGCCGCCACACCACCCCCAATAGCGGCCATTCTCGTCCAATCGGCGCACTTCCGGAACATATGGGTCGCTGCAAGGCCGCCGCAGGCCCCGCACCGCCAGCTGAGACGACGACGGCGGGCCTCCGCACTGGGAGGACCCGCCGTCGTCGTCTATGTTGCTTATTGCCGGTTGCGGCTAATTGAAGAGCGCGTTCTTGGGTTCGTTGTTCTTGACCTTCTGCCAGCCGAGCCACAGGACGAGCCCGAAGAACGGGATGGTCGCCAGGGTCCAGAGGCCGAGGTGGAAGACCTCACCGGTCTTGCTGGTCATGGTGTCGAAACCGATCAGCACCGTGATGACCAGCAGGGCGATCAGGCCGGCCCAGCTGGCCCGGGTCCCGCCGGGCGCGGGCAGGGACGAGACCTTGCCCTTGGTCTTCCGCAGCGCGATCTGGCTGGCGAAGATGGCGCCCCAGGTGAAGATCACGCCTATCGATGCTGAGTTCAGCGCAAGGTCGAAGGCGTATGAGCCACCGAGCCAGATGTTCAGCAGGATGCCTACAAGGTAGACGCCGCCGATGGCCAGGATAGCCGCGTATGGCACGTGGCTCTTGGACATCTTGGTCAGCCAGTGCGGGGCATGTCCATTGTTGGCCATGGTGCGGAAGACCCGGCCGATCGAGTACAGGCCCGAGTTGCAGGAAGACAGCGCGGCGGTGATGACAATCATGTTCATAACGTCGCCCATCCAGCCGAGGCCCATCTGCCCGAACACGGTGACGAACGGCGAGGTGCCGGCCACGTACTGGTCCGAGGGCAGCAGCATGGCCAGGAGAGTCACGGAACCGACGTAGAACACCACGATGCGGAAGACGACGGCGCGGATTGCTTTGGGCACTTCCTTGGCCGGGTCCTGCATTTCGCCGGCAGTGATGCCCACCAGCTCAATGCCGTTGTAGGCGAAGATCACGGCGTTCAGGACCAGGATCATCACCAGCGCGCCCTTGGGGAACATGCCGCCCTCGGCTGCGAACAAGTTGTTGACCGAGGCGTTGCCGTCGCCCACCCTGGCGTTGGTGATCACCATGAAGGTGCCCACGGCCAGGAAAATCAGGATGGCGCCGACCTTGAGGCAGGACGCCCAAAACTCGAACTCGCCGAACGCCTTGACACTCAGGAGGTTGACGCCCACGAGCAGCAGCAGCGCTGCGATCGCGGACAGTTCAACCGGCACGTTGGGGAAGAAGAACTGGAAGTACAGTCCGATCGCGATCAGCTCGGCGATGCCGGTCATGGCCCAGTTGATGAAGTACATCCAGCCGGACAGGTACGCGCCCTTCTTGCCGAACATTTCACCGGAGTAGCTGACGAAGGAACCCGACGTCTGGCGGTACATGATGAGTTCGCCCAGGGCGCGCATCAGCAGGTAGGCGATGACGCCGGCAATGGCGTAGGAGAAGATCAGCGCGGGACCGGTGGAGGCCAGGCGTCCGCCGGCACCCATGAAGAGGCCGACGCCGATGGCGCCGCCCATTGCGATCATGGTGACCTGGCGGCCGCTCAGGGATTTCGCATAGCCCTCGGCGCTGAGAGTCGAGTCGACGACGGCGGATGGCGCCGAAGGGCTCTTAAGTTCTGTGGGGGTAGTTGATGGCACAGCTGTTTCCTTGTAGGTCGGGGTATCGCCGGGACAGGACCGTGGGTTCAAGTACACAAAATCGGATCCAAGCCCTGGTCAGGGCGCAGTCATGTACCGAACCTCACAAGAGTCGAAGCTCGCGCGGCTCATCCATCGTACTAGCATTCCGGCACCCGCCGTGACGCGGGCAACATCAGGCGGGTGTTATGCCTAATTATGGATGCATTTCCAGCCATATCGCCGAATGATGTTCGGTTTATGCCCGGCAATTCCAGGCAAATCCGCATGTCAGGCGAGGGTGCCGTCCCGCATGGCATACCGCAGCCACTTCCCGGCACCGGCGCCATGACCGGCTCGATTCCCGGCGCTGTTTTCACCGGCGCAGATCCTGAACCATTCCCCCAGCGCGCGGTCGTGGCTGACCATGATCAGCGTCCCTGCGAAGTCCGAAAGAGCGGCCTCAAGCTGTTCCACCAGAACGGGCGCCAGATGGTTGGTGGGCTCGTCCACGAGCATCGTCCCGAAACCGCCCAGCAGGAGCCGGGCCAGCGCCAGCCTGCGTTGTTGTCCTGCGGAAAGGCTTCCCACCGGAACATGGAATTCGCTGGTCCGGAAGAGACCCAGCCTAAGCAGCGCCTCGGCGTGCTCATCGATGTTGCCGCCCAGGCCCTCGGCAAAAGCGGGCAGGAGGCGCAGCGACGGACGCCGCGGGAGTTCCAGCTCCTGCTGCAAGTATCCGATCCGGCCGTGCCTCACGACGGCGCCATTGGCCGGTTCCAGGGTGCCCGCGAGGACGGCGAGCAGCGTGGACTTGCCCGCACCGTTGGGACCCGTAATCAGGATCTTCTGGCCCGCCTCCACCCGGAAGTCCGTTGGTTCCAGGCGGCCCGGCACCATCACTGCCTTCGCTTCAAGGGCGGGGCCCGCTGCAACGTCCGGCCGCAGATCCGTTGCCAGCTTCAGGGGCACCGGCGGACGGTCAATGGGGTTCACCTCCAGCCTGCGGAGACGTTCCTGGGCATTGCGGACCTTGCTGGTGGCTGCCTTCTGCCACGTGCCGGCCTTGAAATCGAACCCCATCTTGTCGCCGTCGCGTTGGCGGGCGTAGCCCATCTTCCCTGCGACCGTGTCCGCCTGGATCCGTTCGGCAGCCATCGCATCGAGCCAGCCGTGGTACTGCTGCGCCCAGCGCTGGCGTTCGGCGGCCTTCTCCCGCAGGTAGCCTTCATAGCCGTTGCCGTAGCGGTTGACCGTCCGGCGTTCGGCATCCACTTCAATCACGGTCGAGGCCACCTTGCGCAGCAGGACCCGGTCGTGGGAGACCACCACCACGGTTCCTCGGTGCGCGGCCAGCCGCGCTTCCAGCCAGGCCGTTCCGCTGGCGTCCAGGTGGTTGGTGGGCTCGTCCAGAAGGAGGATGTCCGCGGGGTCGGCCAGCACGCAGGCCAGGGCTACGCGTTCCTGTTCCCCGCCGGAGAGCGAGCCCAGGGTCCGCGTCCGGTCCAGCCCGCCCAGGCCAAGCCGGCCCAGAGCCGCTTCCACCCGGGATTCCGCGGCGTAGCCTTCCCTGAGCTGGTACTGCGTCTGCAGGTTTCCGTAACGCTCCAGCTCTTCCGCTTCCGCGCCGGCAAGCCCGTTTTCCAGACGGTCCAGCTCGGCCTCCATCTCGCGGAGGGATGCCAGCGCGGCGTCGATCGCGTTGCTCACGGTGAACGCATCAGGCAGGCCGAGGGTCTGGGCAAGATAGCCCACGCGGCCCTGGCTGACGGCGGCGCCCCCGTCCGGGGCCTCCATCCCGGCAAGAATCCGGAGCAGCGTGGACTTACCCGCCCCATTTTCGCCGACGATCGCCACATGTTCGCCAGCTGTGATGGCAAGGTCGACGCCGGCAAACAGCTGGCGGTCCCCGTAACCATGGGATACGCCCGAAAGGCGGAGATGTTCGCTCAAGGAGTCCTCGCAAGTAGGTGCCCAGCCTGCCCGGCGGCGGCCTGCGCCGTCAAGTATGACACCGTCGGGCAACTGCTGGGGCGCCTGCCGCCGTCGGCCGGGCAATATCAGGCGGCGAGCGCAGCTGCCTTCTTGCGGCGGGCCTTCGCCAACCGGGTGCCGATCAGACCCTGCCGGGGGCTGAAGAGATAGACGGCGGCGAAGGCGGCACCCTGTGTCAGAACCACCATGGCGCCGGAGGCGGTGTCGAGGTAATAACTGAAGTAGATGCCGGCGACGGAGCACAGCGCGGAAATAACCGGCGCGATCACCAGCATGCGGGAGAACCGGTCCGTCAGCAGGTAGGCCGTGGCGCCGGGGATGATCAGCATGGCCACCACCAGCACCACGCCCACGGTCTGCAGCGCCACCACGGATGTCAGCGCCAGGAGCCCCAGCAGCAGGGCGCCGAGACGCTTCGGGGACAGGCCGATCGCGTGGGCGTGCGTGGGGTCGAAAGCGTAAAGCGTCAGGTCCCGCCGTTTGAGAATCAGGATGGTGAAGGCGATCACACCCAGCACAAGAACCTGGATCAAGTCGGGGATGCTGACGCCGAGCAGGTTACCGAAGATGATGTGGTTAAGGTCCGTCTGGCTCGGTGTGACGGAGATGAGCACCAGGCCCAGGGCGAACAGCGACGTGAACACAATCCCGATCGCGGCGTCCTCCTTCACCCGGCTCGTGTTGCGGACCACGCCGATCAGGGTCACGGCAATCAGGGCGGACACCAGTGCCCCCACGGCGAAGGGCGCCCCGACAATATAGGCGAGAACAACCCCGGGAAGCACGGCGTGGGACACCGCGTCACCCATCAGCGACCAGCCAATCAGCACCAGCCAGCAGCTCAGCACCGCGCACACTATCGCGGCCAGCGCCGTGGTGACGATGGCGCGGACCATGAAGTCATAGCCCAACGGTTCCAGCAGGACGTCAAGGAGATCCATGATTTAGCTCCTGCCCAGTTGGTTCGAAACGTCCCGGTTCGAAACGTCCCGGTCAGGAAGGTCCCGGTTGAGGACATCGAGGCCGAATGCCATGGCCAGGTGCTCGGGCTGCAGGACCACCTCGGGCGGGCCGTGCATCAGGACCTTGCGCATCAGGAGCACGGCCTCGTCGCAGAGCTGCGGCAGGGCGTGGAGGTCATGAGTGGAGATCAGGATGGTGCAGCCGTCAGCGGCGAGCTCCTTCAGCAGGCGCGTGATCGTTGCCTCGGAGCGCTTGTCCACCCCAGCGAACGGCTCGTCCAGAAGCATCATGGTGGCTCCCTGGGCGATCCCCCGGGCCACGAACACGCGCTTCTTCTGGCCGCCGGAGAGCTGGCCGATCTGCCGGTCGGCGAACTCGGCCAGTTCCACCCTGTCCAGGGCGAGGTCGACGGCGGCACGGTCGGCCTTGGACGGGCGGCGGGTGAACCCCTGGTGCCCGTAGCGGCCCATCATCACCACATCGCGGACCGATAGCGGGAATTGCCAGTCCACGTCCTCGCTCTGCGGGACGTAGCCGATTCCACCCTCTTTGCGTGCCCTGGCAGGCGGTTCACCGTTGATGAGGACGCGGCCGGCGTCGGGCTTGATCATTCCCATGATCGCCTTGAACAGCGTGGATTTACCGGAGCCGTTCATGCCCACGAGGCCGCAGATCCGGGCAGCCCCAAGGGACAGTGACGCGGCGTCGAGCGCCAGGACGTCGCCGTAGTGGACGGTGACGTTTTCCACCAGGATGGCCGGATTGCTCATGATGCCGCACCCGTCAGGCCTTCGGTGATGATCCTGGAGTCGTGCCGGATGAGGTCCAGGTACGTGGGGACGGGTCCGTCCGCCTCGGAGAGCGAATCCACGTACAGCACCCCGCCGAAGGTGGTACCTGTGGCTCCCACCACCTGGCGCATCGGGGCGTCCGACACTGTTGACTCGCAGAACACGGCGGGGATGTTGTTGGTTTTCACGAATTCGATGGCTTTGGTGATCTGTTGCGGGGTGGCCTGCTGTTCGGCGTTGACTGCCCAGATGTAGACCTCCCGGAGGCCGGCGTCGCGCGCCAGATACGAGAATGCGCCCTCGCACGTCACCAGAGCCCGCTGCGCCTCGGGGACGGCCGAGAGCTTCTGGACCATTTCGTCCTTCACGGATTGCAGCTCGGCCTTGTAGGCCAGGCCGTTCGCTTCGAAGGCCGCGGCGTTGTCCGGATCGAGCTTCGAGAACGCCTGCACCATGTTGTCCACATAGATTTGGACGTTGACCGGCGACATCCACGCGTGCGGGTTCGGTTTGCCCTGGTAGGAGTCTTCACTGATGGACATCACTTCCACGCCTTCGCTCACCACGGCGTGCGGAACGTCCAGGCCGTCAACGAACCGGGCAAACCACGCCTCAAGGTTCAGGCCGTTGTCCAGGATCAAGTCAGCCTTGGACGCCTTGCGGATGTCCCCGGGGGTGGGCTCGTAGCCGTGGATTTCAGCTCCGGCCTTGGTGATGGATTCAATCTGCAGTTTGTCCCCCGCCACGTTCTGCGCCACGTCGGCCAGCACGGTGAAAGTGGTCAGCACAACGGGCTTCCCACCCCCGGAACCCTGGCCCGGGGCGGCACTCCCGCACGCGGCCACGGACAGGCAGAGAAGAACGGTGGTGACGAAGGCTCCGGCAGTGCGAAGGCCGCGGATTGGGCGGTCGGCTGTGGCGCACCGAAACAAATATTTAGGCATACCGAATATTGTACGTGACCCTGCCGTTGTGCTTGCCGTTGTGCTGCGGCGCTAGGCTGGTGGCATGGGAACAGTCCTCAGCACACCTGCAGCGCCGCGGCCGGAGCTGTACCGGTTTTCCCGGCTTGATTTCACCACCGCCGGACTCTATGTTGCCGTGGCTGCCCTCTTTGCCGTGGCCGGCGAACTGCTCGCCCCGCTGATGCTGCAGCTGTCCCCGAACCCGGCCGTCGCCTCCTACGCCGTGAACCTGATCTTCTACGGAACCATTGGCGTTCTAGCCCTCGCCGCCGCCCGCCACATCGCCGCGCGCGATCTTCGCGTCCTCGCCACGAGGCCCTGGTTCACGGTGCTGATGGTTCCAGCGGCCCTCATCGCCATGTTGGTCCTGACCGCTGTACTGGTGGCCACCACCGGGACGGTGCAGACGTCCGCTAACCAGGCCGGGCTGCAGGCGCTTATGCAGCAGGTGCCGGCCTGGCTGATGGTCCCGCTCGTGGTGATCGTGGGCCCCTTCGTGGAGGAGTACATTTTCCGCCACCTGCTCATCGGCAAGCTCAGCCGGCGGGTCAATATCTGGATCTGCTGCGTCCTGTCCGTGGTGTTGTTCGCCGCCCTGCACATCGTCGGCCAGGAGAATCTGAGCCTGCCTGTGCTGATGCCCTACCTCGCCATGGGCGCAGTGCTGGTGTTCGTCTACGTCTGGACCGGCCGGAACGTGATGTTCTCCTACTTTGTCCACGCCGCAAAGAACCTGCTGGCAGTCATCTTCATCTACGCGATCCCGCCGGAGCTCCTCGAGCAGCTCCAAAGCGTCCAGCCCTAAGCCAAGCAACGCGGGGTCACCTACAGCCCATCCCGGCGCCCCGCATGGGCGCTAAGGACACGCCCATAAATAAGTACGACTAATCGGTTTTTGGGTGGGAACATGATGTATGCCCATTTCCGCTGATGCTGTCGAGTCGCTGCGTGCGA